>CAZHYX010000258.1:0-4516 GCA_964536675.1 uncultured Flavobacteriaceae bacterium | reverse complement strand
AAAATATAGTTATCCTAACTCATCATCTCAATTTAGAGATAAAATTTTTGGCAAATATAAATATGTTAAAAATGGTGTTATAGTAACTGAAATTAATGAAATATTAACATTACCAAACTTTAACCTTTCCTTGCATTACCGTACTCCAACAAAATATGCTGTTGTCATACGAGATCTTATAAGTTCAAAGGGCAAAATTGGTGAGTTTATTTTAACCTCTCCAACAACAGCTACGTTAGAATTATGGAATAGTGAGGGTGTAAAAGTAGGTACTGAAACGGGTATAGATTTTGCATTGCCCACCTCTTTGGTGTTGACTAAACAATAAATAATGTTTCTGTTAAATGAAAAACCTGTTTTAGAAAAAGGAAATCATCGATATCCTAAAGAAAAGAATAAAATTTCTAAAATCAGAAACTTAGGATATAGAGGTGTTTTATTTATGATAGATAAAGAAAATGAAGTTGTACAATCAATTAAAATATTCTAATGGGTTAATAGAAGTTGTGTAAAAGTACCTTGAAGAAATTATTTATAAATTAAAATTTGTATACCTTTTCAAGGTGCTTTTTAATCCGTAAATGATTTATTATATTTAATAGATTTAACATTTCAAATTAAATCCATGAGCAAGAGAATCATACTCATACTTTTTATAATTTTGAATAGCTGCACAAATTCACAAAACAAACCTAGTGTAGTTCTAACTTATGTGGACACAGCCAGAGTAAAAAGCGACCTAACTTTTATTACTCAAACTGAAAAAAGTAGAAATTACCTAAATATTAAAACACTTGATACCGTTGCTGATTATATCAAAACAGAATTAACAAAAGTATGTGATTCAGTTGGTTATCAAAAATATGAAGTTGATGACAATGAATATAAAAATGTTATTGGTTCTATAGGTATCAATAATAAAGAACGAATTATTATTGGAGCCCATTATGATGTATATGGTAATCAACAAGGTGCAGATGATAATGCCAGTGGTGTTGCAGGATTATTAGAATTAGCACGATTGTTATCTAAAGAAAAATTAAACTATAGAATTGATTTTGTTGCATACACTTTAGAAGAACCTCCATTTTTCAGAACCGAAAAAATGGGTAGTTATATACATGCTAACTATTTATTTGAAAATCAAATTCCTATAAAAGGGATGATTTGCTTGGAAATGATAGGCTATTATAATGACAAATCTGGTTCGCAAGATTATCCCATTCCGGGAATGAGTTTAAAATATGGAAACAAAGGCGACTTTATCACTATTGTTCAAAATAAAAAAAGTGGTGAGTTTAGTGAACAAGTTAAGAAACTAATGAAAAAACAACAGCTTATTGAAACTGAATCATTTAAAGGCACTTCCTTACTTCCTGGAGTTGATTTTTCTGACCATTTAAACTATTGGAATCTCGATTATGATGCTGTAATGGTTACTAATACAGCATTTTATAGAAATAAAAATTACCATACAGCTGAAGACAAATTAGAAACTTTAGACATTCAAAAAATGAGTTCAGTTATTGAGCAACTTTACTTAAGTATTAAACAAATAAAATAAATTTCAATCTTTCTTTCCTAACTATTTCTAAAATAGTATTTTTGTTGTTAATCTTGTATTAATTACAATTTAAACATGAAAAAAATAACAAAGGAAACCTATCTACAATGGTATAAAGACATGTTGTTTTGGCGCAAGTTTGAAGACAAACTAGCCGCTGTTTATATTCAACAAAAAGTAAGAGGTTTTTTGCATTTATATAACGGACAAGAAGCTGTGCTTGCCGGTTCTCTCCATGCAATGGATTTAACAAAAGACAAAATGATTACGGCTTATCGTAATCATGTTCAACCTATTGGTATGGGTGTTGACCCTAAATTTGTAATGGCAGAGCTTTTCGGAAAAGTTACAGGTACTTCAAAAGGAATGGGTGGTTCTATGCATATTTTTTCTAAAGAACATCGTTTTTATGGCGGTCATGGTATTGTAGGCGGACAGATTCCCTTAGGAGCAGGTATTGCTTTTGGTGATAAATACAAAGGTAATGATGCGGTTACATTGACTTGTTTTGGTGATGGCGCTGCACGCCAGGGTTCATTACACGAAACTTTTAATATGGCAATGCTTTGGAAATTACCCGTAGTATTTATTGTTGAAAATAATGGATATGCCATGGGTACTTCTGTAGAGCGTACAGCCAGTCATTTAGAAATATGGAAACTTGGCTTAGGTTATGAAATGCCTAGCAAACCCGTTGATGGCATGAATCCTATAAAAGTAGCAGAAGCCGTTTCTGAAGCTATTGAGCGTGCTAGAAAAGGTAAAGGACCAACATTTTTAGAAATGAAAACTTATAGATATAGGGGGCATTCTATGAGTGATGCACAACAATATAGAACCAAAGAAGAGGTTGCCGAATATAAAAAGATAGATCCGATTACACAGATATTAGATATTATTAAGGATAAAAAATATGCTACTGATGATGAAATTAAAGAGATAATGGTTGATGTAAAAGCTAGAGTTGCTGAATGTGAGAAATTTGCTGACGAATCTCCTTATCCTGAAATACCACAGCTATACGATATGGTTTATGAACAAGAAGATTATCCGTTTTTAAAACACAGATTATAGTATTCAGTTGGCAGTGTCAGTTAGCAGTATTTTGTACGTTGTACGTATTCAAAAGCCGACTGTCATTGCGAAGAGTGAGGCACGAACGATGTGGCAATCTCAATATTTAGAAGTATAATTTGTTTAACAGATAAACGGTTAAACAAATAAACAGTTAAACAATAATAAAGAATGGCTCAAATAATTAACATGCCTCGTTTAAGTGACACCATGGAAGAAGGTGCTGTGGCTAAATGGCTTAAAAATGTTGGTGACACTATTGAAGAAGGTGATATATTAGCTGAAATAGAAACCGATAAAGCCACTATGGAATTTGAATCTTTCCATGAAGGTGTCCTACTACATATTGGTATAAAAGAAGGTGAATCTGCTAAAGTAGATTCTTTATTAGCCATTATTGGTGAAAAAGGTGAAGATTTTTCTGAGTTATTATCCCCTAATTCCGATAGCAATCGGAACCCAAAGGAGACTTCAAATACTAAAAAAGTATCTAGTAAGAAAGAAGAAAATATTGAAACAAAAAATGATACCGATATGGACATTCCTGAAGGAGTTGAAATAATTACAATGCCTCGCCTAAGTGATACTATGACTGAAGGTACTGTAGCAAGTTGGCTTAAAAAAGTTGGTGATACTATAGGTGAAGGAGATATTCTAGCTGAGATAGAGACTGATAAAGCAACCATGGAGTTCGAGTCTTTCCATGAAGGTACATTATTATATATTGGTATAAATGAAGGGGAATCTGCTATTGTTGACAGTGTACTAGCTGTTATTGGTAAAAAAGGAACAGATGTTTCTGCTCTTATTGAATCTTTTAAAAGTGGTTCTTTTGGTGGTAATACTGAAAGTAAAGAAATTGAAACAAAAACTGAAACTGTTGCCAAAGTCGAACCAAGTCCCGTTGTTAATCAACCAACCACAACTGCTTCAGGCGGAAGAATTTTTGCTTCGCCATTAGCTAAAAAAATAGCCAAAGAAAAAGGTATCAATCTTGCACAAATAAAAGGGTCGGGTGATGGTGGTCGTATTGTTAAAAATGATGTGGAAAATTTCTCTCCAAATCAAATGGGTAATTCAGCTATGCCTTTTGTACCTAGCGGACAAGAAAACTTTGAAGAAATACCAAATTCTCAAATGCGTAAAGTGATTGCTCGCAGATTAGGAGAATCTAAATTTACAGCCCCCCATTATTATTTGAATGTTGAGTTTAATATGGATAATGCTATTGCATTTAGACAACAATTCAATTCTATACCAGATACTAAAATATCATATAATGATATCATTGTTAAAGCTGTAGCTTTAACTTTAAAACAACATCCTCAAGTAAATTCTCAATGGTTTGATGATAAGATACGTATCAATCATCATGTACATATTGGTGTTGCAGTAGCTGTTGAAGACGGACTGGTAGTACCAGTTTTACAATTTGCAAATGAACAAACTTTACAACAAATTGGTGCTAAAGTAAAAGATTTTGCTGGTAGAGCTAGAAATAAAAAACTCACCCCTCAAGAAATGGAAGGTAGTACTTTTACCATTTCAAATTTAGGAATGTTTGGTATTACAGATTTTACCTCAATTATCAATCAGCCAAACTCAGCTATTTTATCAGTGGGGGCTATTGTACAAAAACCTGTTGTGAAAAACGGGCAAGTTGTAGCAGGAAATACTATGAAATTAACTATGGCCTGTGACCACAGAACTGTTGATGGTGCTACAGGAGCTCAATTTTTACTAACTTTAAAAGGATATATTGAGAATCCGGTTACGATGTTGGTGTAACTGTTATTCTTAAGATAATTAACCCTTCCGTCCCCGCTTGAGCGTGCCCACCTTCCCTTAAAAAGGGAAGGAGATTATTACTAACTTCAA
>CAZHYX010000257.1:0-4546 GCA_964536675.1 uncultured Flavobacteriaceae bacterium | reverse complement strand
CGACATCTGGTTCACTGTCTTTATGAGGTTCACATGCGTACGCTGATATTAATATTCTCACTTTAGACCTTTTAATATTTTTAATAATGAAAGGTCTTCCTGATATTCTTTATTTACAGAGGCTTTTATGCTGATCTCTTTAAGTAAAAACAGAGTCATAAAAAGATTAAAACCTTTAAAATTAATTTTTAGATCCAAGTAATTTACTAAATCCATTCCTTTTAATTTTTTTAAGAGTACTGCAACTTGGTAGTGATATTTAATTACATCAAATTCATTCAAACCATTTTCAATAAAATACTCAAAATCAATTAGAGTGATTTTCGTACCAGACTTTAAAATATTCCAAGGAGCAAAATCACCATGCTCATAGGAAATAGAAACCTGCCTATCTAAGTCTAGTGCGTCAAAAAAACTGTATAACTCTTCATGTTTAAGGTGTTGCAATTCTTTATCAAGCCTAATGATTCGAGGATGTTTATTAAGGTGTGTTTGACCTATTTCTCGGCCTTTATTCATCAAGCTAAGTAATTCTAAATCTTGTTTTTCAGTTAATAGATCAGAAGTTCCATTAACACTCTCTATCAGGATAAAGTTGTGTTCGTTGAAAATCCCACTATCCATTAAGGAAGGAATGCAATCATTTTCAAGCAACATTAATGCTTTCTGCTCGGCACAGATACGTTGATTACCTTTTGCTGTAATTCCTACCTTCATATAACCCATAATAACGTTATTAGACTGTAGCTGTAGAACAACCTTGTCTTGATCCGTTGAATGGTAAATTGACACTACTATCATTTTTTGGTAACGTTGTTCAATAAAGTCAATAAATGCCGACTTTTTAGCCTTTTTTATATTAAAAACTGGGAACAGTAAAGCTAACTTTTTTAAAGCTTTTGCTTTGAACGAAAAAGGTAAATAAAATTTAAATGAATTATTTTTTACTTCTACTGAATCTATTGCCAGTTCAACTCGTGGGTTATTACGTGTCGGTAAAGATAAATAAGTTGAATTAGAATAAAAACTAATATCTTTCATTTAGCTTCCCATAAATATTTGAAACAATTTCATTAACGATATCATCTACATTTCTATCTACATCAATCAAAATATAGTGATTTGATTCTAGTGATTTATACAATTCAATTTGCCTTTCTAACTCTGAAAACTCAACTTCTTGTTTTCTTGCATAAATAACATTAGGCGATGCTACAAGCACAAAAGTTATATCTGGCCTAGGAATAAACCTCCTCATCAAGCGAGCTAAATAAAGGCTTCCTCCATAACGAAATCTCCTTGGGTCAATATAAAAGTCATCATAGTAACGATCAAAAATAATCAGTGAAGATTTTATCTTAAGCTTTAACACTCCCAAATGTCCAAGCCAATAGCCTGACATAAAATGAAACAACTTAATATAAGACAGCAAACCTGGATAGTTTTTTTTAGCATGAGGGTTTAACACAGGTTTCCCATCCCCTTCTGGCGACAACACACTTATAGGCTTTAAATGGAAATAATCAACACGCCTAAAGGGTAACCCTTCTTTTTGCAATGCATCAATTATCGTGCTTTTACCAGACCCATCTGGTCCAAGAAAAGAAATAGATACTCCTGTTGGCAAAAACACCCTTTTCACAACCCTAATAAACTCTTTAAATACATTTTTAATTTCTGGACTTGAATACTCTCTTAATTCATCCTTTAAACGTAATGAGTTTTTTTCAAAATAATCTTTATCACCAATAGATAGAGCCCTAAGTATCTGCTGATTACTTTTTTTAAAAAAAACAGGGAATGTCACTGTATTTTTAACTTTATTATATGCTTTAAAAATATTATGTAGTGCCAAGACAAGATCTTGTTTTATTACTTTTTTCACAAAATAATAAATAAACTCTGATTCTTTCGATGAAATATAAAAACTTTTGTAAGCCTCCTTTTCTTTTAAAAACCAACTATTTGAGAATAAGGTTGCGCCTTTGTTTAAATAATGCTCATACACATCTAAACTCAAAACCTCCCACTTTCCGTCGAAATTCTTAGCTATAAAATAGTTTATACCTCCAGGATGGTGCTCTAGCTTTTGAATATATTCATATTCCAGTTCAGACGAGGTTTTCTTTAAAAACCTCTCAAATAGAGTATGGCTTTCAGTGCATATATCTATATCACTACCAATGACCTCTGGATAATCTTCATACCCATTCATAATTACATAGGGAATTTTTGACTCATTTAATGAGGCAAAAAACTGTTCAAAAAACTTGCTTTTATTATTCATATTATTCTGCTTCTATGACTTTTCTTGCCTTCCTATGGAATATTGACTTCAAAAAACGTTTCAAAATCCTTATAAAAACAGAGAATAAATTTTCTATAAAACTCATCCTAGCATTTTTTCTAGATTTGTATCCAGCTTTAATCTTAGACATAAATGTTTGCTGAGCACTAATACCATCTAGCCTATAATTTACATAAGCATTATCAATATATAAAAATATTTCAGGGTCTCTTAACAGGGCTTCTAAAACAAATTGATAATCCGCTATATAGCCAACATCCAATGCATATTTATGTATTTTATACTCAGCAGTGGTAATAAACATAGAAGGGTGGTTGTAAGTCATCCCGTAGTATTTAAACTTAAAGACGGATGGGTTAAAACGCCTTAACTTCCTTTCATCACTATCTAAAATATCATATCTATCAGCATGAAAAATATGTTTACTTGGATTATCAATATAAGCCTTTACAACTAACGATACGGCATCAGTTTCATACCAGTCATCACTATTGATCATGCCAATAAGTTCACCCTGTGCCATTTTTATCCCTTTATTCATCGCATCATATAGACCCTTATCAGGCTCACTAATCCATTTAGAAATAAAAGCTTCATTTTGTTTTATTATGTCCAACGTACCATCAGTTGAACCTCCGTCTATGATTATGTATTCGATATTATCATATTCTTGTTTTACTACACTGTCGATCGTCTGCTGAAGATATTTTTCACCATTATAAACAACAGTAATTATAGTAACTAAAGGATTACTTATTTTGCTCATTTATCTATTTCCTTTTTAAAATTAAAAACTTCTAAATTTGTATAAGCCCTTGCAGTAGGTGATAATGCAGTTCCTACAGCCATCCAAAGTAAAATATATTCTGCCGAGTAAACGGGATAATAACTGACCAACCATATTATTAAATAACATAATATTAAATATCCACTCATGCGTGCAATGTAATTATTTGACCTAAATATCCCAAGATAGGCTGCGGGTAATAATATTAATAAATATAAAATTAACATCACATACCCCCCTTTAAATATAATATGCAAATATCCAACCTCATTAACACTTCTTTGATAATGGTCCCCCCCTTCCACTCCCATTCTTTGAAGCATATAGAAATAAGGGCTATAATAAGTTCCTAAAGCTCCCCTACCAATTAACTCTTCACTTGCGCTTAAATCATCAAACAACTCGACAAACAAAAAGGTTCTAGTATCAGTCGTCAAAGTATCAGTTTGTTTAATTTTATTCTCTATGTTGTCTAATACTAATGGTGAAATAATCATAATGAACATTATTGAGAACAGAATTATTATTTTTTTGATTATAGAAACACTTGAATTCCTAATATATTCAAACATAAGCGTACCCAAAATCATGAAAATAAATATGAAATGAATACGCAGTGCGGTTTGGTAGCTTAAAATAAAATAAAATAACAATGCTACTATAATAATAATTTTATTCACTCTACTTTGATAAGGAAACGTTAACAACATCAATACTAAAAAAGCCATCCACTCGAGAGTACCAAGGGAGTAGTCAGAAGGCATAAACAAACTTAACATAGACAATAGAATAAATACCACTAATAAAATAGGGAAAAAATTAAATAAACATATCCAGTTTTTAATATTAAATCCAAATATAATTGCCAAAGGAGTAATCCATGCCCATGCCATCAAGTAATGTCCAAATAATGTAATGAGTGCATTGACATCAGCACTTATACTTCTAGTAATAGTAAATATTGACCATAAAATTAATACCACGAAAACAATTTTAAAGTAAGGTGCAGCATCAAACTGCCAACGCATAAGTTTAAGATAAGAAATAACTAACAATAAAACAGACAAGTTCATTAAAGAGGCAATAACAAGCCTAAGACCGACTCCAGGATCAAAAGCTAAAAATAAAAAGCTATTAATTACTGCAAACAATAGAATTAACTTTAATGCTTTTTGTTCATTAATTTTAAACATTGAAAACTTTTTTAATTTTGCTTATAATTTTAAATAGGGTACTAAAGTTATTTTTGATAAAAAACCTTATTGACAGGTATAGACCATAGTTTGATGCGGGCCTATTTTCAACAGGAATTCTCCAGTCTTTCCCATATAAGCTTACTAAAAGTTTCTTTGGATTATTCGGAACATTAAAATCCTCCCCAAGAAAATTATAAACTTCCATATTTTCTAAAACACCAGCCTCAACAACATATCCTTCAGAAACCCTTTTCC
>CAZHYX010000256.1:0-4548 GCA_964536675.1 uncultured Flavobacteriaceae bacterium | reverse complement strand
AATGGCGATTTTGGAAGACACCTTTGCTCCACCTACAATGGCTGTAATTGGTTGTTGTCCTTCAGTTAAGACTTTTGCAACGCTTTTTATTTCTTTTTTTATTAAGTAGCCAAACATTTTATCGTTTGGAAAAAATTGAGCAATAATTGCAGTAGAAGCATGCGCTCTGTGCGCCGTACCAAATGCATCATTTACATAAATATCTCCTAAGTTTGAAAGTTGTTTTGCAAAAGCGAGGTCTCCTGATTTTTCTTCTTCGTGAAAACGTAAATTTTCTAATAATAATATTTCTCCAGGCTGTAACTCTGCGGAAGCTTTTTCAGCAATTTCACCTACACAATCAGAAACAAACTTTACCTGTACACCTATCACTTCACTAACTTTTTCAATAATATGTTGTAGTGATAATTTTGAATCAATACCTTTTGGTCTTCCTAAATGTGACATTAAAACCACGCTACCTCCATCTTCTAAAATTTTGATTATAGTAGGTTTGGCAGCTTCGATTCGGGTAATGTCTGTAACTTGAAAGTCATCATTTAAAGGGACATTAAAATCAACTCGTATTAGCGCTTTTTTATCAGCAAAATTAAAATTATCAATTGTTATCATTGGTCTATGTTTATCTGAGTTCAAAGATAAAATTTCTTATACCAATACAGAATTAAACTAAAAATTAATTTGTTTTTTTACAATAATAGCATCATTGGTAATAAATGGTTTAGGCATCATTGTTTTGTTTCTTGGTTTGATATGATATAATGGTTCAACATTAAAATAAGAGCTCTCTAATAAATCATAAGATATTTCATAAATAGTTAGGGATAATTTTTCTTCTTTGGGAACTGAAAATTTAATTTCTAAGCTTTCATCATCACCAACAATATAATGACTTAAAATTTGCTTTCTTTTTTTAGTTGTGAAGGTAAATTCTGAACCTGCTTTTTTCTTTAGACTAACTCCGCCTACACTAAATGTTTTGAATGAGATGCTATTATTAGACATTAATTCTATACGATTAGCATTACGTTGTGACGTAACAGAAAAATGAATAATTCTATCATTATTAATTATTGTATCTGATATAACATCAATGACAAGTTGTGCTATATTTTTAACCGCCGTTTTTTTATGGAGTTTTATTCTGCTTCCATATTTACTAGCGGTAGTCAAACTATCAAATCCACCTTTTGTGGGATTTTCACCTAAAAATTGTTGTGTAAATTCATCTATATTTCTATCATAACTTGTCCAATACGCTTCATTTTTATCAGTATCAAGTACATATAGAATACTATTAGGTTGTTTTCTGTCTTCATTATAACCCGATTTAAATGATGCAGATATAAAGATGATAATAGAAAGTACTAAAAAGAGTTGACCTAATCTTTTACTGTTTTTATAAGCTGAAAAAACAGGAATTAACAATCCGAAAAGTAAGACAATAAAAGTTGTACTAACGGCTAGTATTTTTAAACCCAATCCTATAGGGAACATTTGAATCATAGGTACAAAAAGTATTAAAATAGGGATGGAAAGGATTGTCAATAATAATTGATTGTTTTGAGGATATTTTTTAGAAAACAGTAGTATTGCTAATGCAGAAATACCGTAAAGCGCAGCAATTATAAAATATCCGGCACCTTTTAAATATATTGCAACGGCAATATTAATGAGTATCCAAATAAAAATGGGTGCAATGACCAGATCTGTTATTCGGATTTTCTTAAAGTACTTAGTGTAGAGTAAAAAAGATATTGCCAATGTCATGGCAGAAAAAGCGGCAATGTATAAATGACCATTGTAAGTAAACCCGTGAAGAATATCATTGTATTGCGGATGAATAATTTTTAATAGTTTCCATCCGTAAACTGCAAATAATCCGGAAATAATTAGAGATAATAAAAAAGGAATGAATCCAATAAATAACTGTTTAAGACTAATTTTATTTTGTGAAATACCATAAAACATTAATCCAATAAATAATAGTATTACTATAATCAATAAAGGCAAAATCCATAAAAAAGGATAATATACCATTCCGATAAGGGGCATATTAAAATATACATAATCGGTATCAGATTTTAAATTAGTTAAATTAGCATCAGCAAAATAATTTAATAAAGGCATTAAATAAGTACCTTGATGTTCTAGGGTATTTCTATCTAACCTTTTGTAGTTATCTTGAGCAGTATGGTAATCAAAATGATCATCAATTAATGCAAAATTGAATCCATCAATATCACCATCTTCTCTAAATATTGTAAGATCAGTATCATTAGGTAACATTTTATAAATGCTATACATTAGTGAGGTTGCCACCGGATAGTTAGGATTTGCTTTTCTAAATTGCTGAATTAGATTTTTATTACCTCCATTAGTTTCTAACAACATATAGCTTGGACCACCACTACCTCGCGCTTCAAAGTTGAGCACTAAACCTACATTTTTTGCCCAAGGATGATAATTTACAAAAGCACTAGCACCTAATAAACCTATTTCTTCGGCATCAGAAATTAAAATAATAATATCATTTTTGGGTTGTTTATTGTTTGCTAAAAAAGCACGAAGACCTTCTAATATGGTTACAACGCCACTTCCTGCATCGCTGGCACCTAATGATGAGCTTGGTGCTGAATCGTAATGGGTAAGTAATAATAAAGCTTTGCTACTATCAGTACCCTTTATTCTGGCTAAAATATTTTGAGTGATAGTACTTTGACGAAATTTTTTATTGATAGCAACTTGTTGTTGAATTTCGGTTTTTAAGCCTAATTGTTGCAATTGTTTTACAATATAATCTTTTACATTTCTATGATCAAATGAACCTACATAATGTGGTTTTTTAGTAATTTCTTTTAGATGAACTAAGGCTCTTTCGGTCGAAAATTTGGTTAAAGGAGTAGAAGCATCACTTATTTTTTGAGGCATTAAAGACAAAAAACTAAAGTATATTGTAGCGATAATAATTAAAAAAGAAATTGCTGAGGTATATTTTTTCGCAGGCATAATTACAGGTTGAATTCATTCACTTTTATGTGATTACTAATGTAAGACTTTTCTTTTAAAAAATTTATTATTATATTTATCGAAACCAAAATACTTAGTTATGGCAATTAAAAGTTTTCAAGGACGAAGAAATCAACCAAAAAAAGAAGAATTAAAACCGGCATTGGTTTCAGACTATATGACAACAAATTTGATTACATTTAAATCTAACCAGCCTATTGCAGAGGTGATGAATACCTTAATTAAGAATAAGATTTCCGGAGGGCCTGTTGTGAATGAAAAGAATGAATTGTTGGGTATTATTTCTGAAGGTGATTGTATAAAACATATTTCTGAAAGTCGGTATTATAATATACCTATTGATAATGACAATGTTGAAAAACATATGGTGAAAAATGTAGAGACAATAGAAGGAGATTTGAATATTTTTGAAGCCGCAGAGCAATTTTTAAAATCTAAAAGAAGACGTTTCCCTATTGTTGAAAATGGAAAATTAGTTGGTCAAATAAGCCAAAAAGATATTTTAATAGCTGCGATGAATCAAAAAGGGAATACTTGGAAGTAAGAGACACCAATTGGCGCTAAATTGTTCTAATCTCTTTTTATTAGTAAATAAATCTCTTTCTCTAAAGGTAAATATCCTTGGTCATAGATATAGTAATATACATTTCCTGTTTTGGTGGTATAGATGGAAGTAAAAAAGTTAAAATCAAAATTGTGATTCAACAATTTAACTCTTGTTACTTTAGTTTTACCCGATTGATTTAATTCACTCAAAATTTTATAGTTTTTTTTGAGGCGGTTATTTGTATTTCTAATCAAGTTTTTACTGTCTTTATTTACTTTATTATTATATGCATTTCTACAATAGTCGGTACAGAATTTTTTATCGGTTCTACCTATAATTTTTTCACTACATTCAGGACACAATTTCTGCATGAATTACTTCTTATAGTTAAACTTCACTTCCTCTTTCTCTCCTTTTTTTTGTTCTATAACAACATATAAATTGATTTCATTATCGCTTATTTTTTCAAATGTAAAACCTTCAAAATAGACTTTGTTATCTTCTATTTTCACCAATTTATGACTTTGAGTTTCATCTTTTTCTTCCCAACCTTTAAAATCTCCATGAAAATGTTTAAACTCTAATAATAAGGTTTTATCTACTTGACGGATGCCTCCAAATTCATAAAACGCTACTTTATTATCTACTACTAATTTGAATGAAAACATCATAGAATCACCAAGTGGCGGACTCCAAATTTCTTCTGTAATACCACCAAAAGCTTCTCCTTTCCAATGACCTTGAATCCATGAAACATCTTCTAAAGTAGCTTTGGGCGAAATAGTATCTTTGGTAAATTGAAGTGTGTTTTGAGCATAACCTTGTATAGAGATAGCTATAAAAGTGATAGCTAGTAGTAGTTTATATTGCTTTGTCATAATTGTTTAATTATTTATTGCAAGATACAAATTATCCATTTACAAACGACTACATTCATTTACAAACGAAAGTAACTGTTTAATACCCGACTT
>CAZHYX010000255.1:0-4555 GCA_964536675.1 uncultured Flavobacteriaceae bacterium | reverse complement strand
TACCATAGAATAACTATGCGAAAAACAAATGCCTCGAACTTGGAAACTTGGCGTTACCAGAATTTATGGACTTAATCAGGGTCTCCCTAAGTGAAGTAACAGAGAGTAAGTCACGCGTAATATTGTGGCTATACCTCTGGTGTTTTGGTTATTTCTCAAATAACAAAATGAGTTTAGCAAAACTACGTGCCTGAGTTTTTTTATTTAGTGACTATACCTCTCGCACCCGTGATAGCAGATAGTAAACTCAATTATTTAAAATAAAGAATAGTAGCGAGATGAACACGCGCCAATTTCAATGGCTATTTAATTTTTTTAAAACATAAAAAAGGATGTCATGCTTTCGCATGACATCCTTCATATATGGCGGAGCGGACGGGACTCGAACCCGCGACCCCCGGCGTGACAGGCCGGTATTCTAACCAGCTGAACTACCGCTCCAGTCGCTTTTTTATTAAGACAAAAAAACAAAAAAATAATGGTGGGTGATGAGAGGCTCGAACTCCCGACATTCGCCTTGTAAGGGCGGAATAAAAACAACACTTTAACTCACTCTAAACAACTTAATAAGTTATAAATCAACATTTTACATTGATTTTACGCACTTAAGCATAGGGCTTATCACCAAATAATATATATTAGTGTATAATAAATAGGGCACATTTATCTAGTTTTAATTATTTAATAATACATACATATATGAGTGCCAGCCTAAAAACAACTACACACAAAGAAGATGATCAGCTAATTTCTGAAAGTTTTTTAGCAAGAGATATTTTTTTGCATAAAGATATTTCTAATAAATTGAAAATAAATTTGGCCTGCATTACAAATAAAATAACGAGTAGCAAAGAAATTACCACAGAAGGAATAGGGACTTTCCTAAAGTTTCACCCTTTACATGTTATTCGAACTAGTAATAACAAAGCTTATTGCATAGCAAATATTAGAGGTTATCAACTTGTAAAAGCTTTTTTAGAGGATGACAGCCTAATTCCCACATTAGTACATCCGAAAAATAAAAATATGAATGTTAATGAGGTAGCTTCCCTTGATTCATTATTATCTACATTAGTTTATGGGCTAGAAAAGACAGGATGGCGAAATGATTTTTTTGCAATATGGGACAATGTAAGCAATAAGACATGTAAGAAAATATTTCCAGCAATGAAAAATAAAACATCATTATCTCAGTATATTATATGCAGTCGTTTATTTTTATATAAAAAAGAACTAGAAAGCCCAAAATCTTTACTAAAAAAAGGAAATAAAAAAGGGGCTTGAAATGTCTTATAACGCGACTACCAAACTATGTAATTTTTTGCAAAAGACGCATCAAATTACAGCAAAAGACTCTAAACATTTCCTGAACGTCATTTACGCAGACCCTAAACTCCCAGGCTTTTTGCAGATAGTTACAAATCTAGTAGAAATACTACCAATACTTGTAAAAATAGCACCTGCTGACTGGAATAAGAAAGATGTAGATTTTAACATCTCTCTGTGTAAAAAAATCATATCTTCTCATTCAGAGTTGAATTTTATAATTAATGGCTTTGACAGGCCAAAAAAGTTTGGCATAGGGTCTCTGACTAAATTCCCGCTGTATAGCTCATTATGGTTTAAGTCTCCTGATTCTAAAATGAGCACCCAATTTAATCATCTTCAAGCACACTTCATTCATGCATGTAATCTTTATGATAAATACCTTCCTAATACTAAACCCCCTTCAGATATTATAAATGCCTCATTATCAATTCGTAGAATAAAAATTGATACATTAAAAAAAATCCCTCAGGCACCTCTATCAATTGAAGATTTTTCTACTTACTTAAGAAAAAAAAGAAAATCTTCAAACGACCAGACAAAGCTACAAATTGATCGAATAAAACTAGTTTTAGAGCACACAACAGGGGATAAAGAAACTTGGACTAGATCAACTAACAGAAAAGAAAACAGAAGACTTATTGCAAATATTACAAAACCCATTATTGACCCAGAGGCTACGATACAACTCTCCCCTAGCATAGTTGTGAAACACACAAATACAGAAGAAAAAAATGCTAACGAGTCTTTTAAAGAAGGAAACGCAATTGAGGATAGCTTAACAGGACCGACATACATTTCAGATAATGAAAAACGCATCCCTAATTCAAATGATTCAAAAAAAGCACAAGCAATAAAAGCGAGAAATAAAAGCCGAAGTATTGCCACTAACAATCAGAACAATCCTTTTAAATGGGAGCGTTTAAATTTTCATGACCTGCTTCGTCTATTCGACGAAATGGATGATATTCAAAACGGTTTATTCAATGACATTGAATTATCAGAAACTGATCAATATGAGCTTGTTTCATTAATCAACATCATGTACTGGACTTCTTCTTCGACAGAAAAATCGCTGGGCATTAAAGTTTCAAAAAGTATCAATCGAGCAACAAAAGTCGTAGGTGAAAATGATATTTATTTTTGTAAAGATGATAACTCTTGGGTTATTTCGTTACCTACATTGGAAAAACGAAGACAACTATCTTCTGTATGGGAAGACTATGTCGAAAGCACAAAAGATTATATTTGCCTTGATGCTCCACTTCTAGCCCTAGACTCATTACAAAAAATACTTAAAAATAATACAAAGGGGTTAAATAAGAAAAGTAAACTCTTATTTAAAAACACAAACAAAAAAAGGATAATAAATCACTTAAACAAGTTTCTTTCTATTATTAATAAAAAATATAGAACCCGATTAACGGCGATTCGAATATCTACCCATTTATTTCAGACTCTCACCAATCAATTGGGAGATGTAGCTGACGCAGCATTCATTACAGGAAATACTCCCTCACTAGGACAAAAAACCGCGCTATATTACTATGCCCCTCATCAATCATTCCTGCAAAAATCATATACAGATACTTGCAATTCAATATCTAGAGCAATAAGTACAGGACTCAATTGGAACGATAAAAATGATTTAGACAATACTTATACTAACTTAGAGCGTGTTGGGTCACGCTTGTTCCCACTAGAAAGCACGGTAATAAACTTAGTCAGTGATCTTAAAGCCAACATCAAACGACACCGAAATAATAAAAAAAATATCTCATTTATTATTGATTTTCATAATGCCTATACAAGTTATTGTGTGATCTTACTTTGCTATTTTACAGGTTATAGAGCAGTATTCGATCCTTTTTATTCTCAAACAGAAATTGATTTAGATTCTGGCTTTCTTGTCATATCTGATAAAGATGGGAATGATTATTATAATTCTAGAACGGTATGGCTTCCTGAGATTTGCATCAAACAACTGGAAAAATATAATACTCACCGTATAGCAATTATGGAAAAACTAACCTTATTAAATCCAATCTTATCTAAAAAAATTAAAAACAAAGAACAACTAAACTGGACTGGGAAAAAAACTAAAAACCATACCCCTTTCTTCTTCTTTCTCAATGAGAATTATAATTATCTAGCTGTAAGCTCTAAATCATTACATAAATTTGTCAATTGGTCATATGAACTGCCATTAAATGCTAACCGTCATTTTTTGCGCACTAAATTTCGAGGGAAGAACATTCCAGGCGAAATTTGCGATGGTCTACTCGGACATTGGGAGTGCGGTCAAGAACCTTATGGAAGATTCTCCACACTATCACCAAATGACTTTAAAAATGAAATCAGAGAGCCATTAGAAGATCTATGTAAAGATTCAAACTGGACTGTAGTCCAAGGATTGCAAAGCCAATATTCTGAATTTGATCAATTTGAGTTCCTACCGAGAAAAAGCGCTACTCAGGGAAAGGAGAAGGAAGGAGGACATAAATCACGAGAATCAAAACGTAAATGTAGGCAGGCAATAGAACGAGAAAAACAACACAAGTTAGTACTTGAAATTCTAACAAAAGAAGAGCCTAGCCTACTTGGAGAAACAAAAGGATTAAAAATAAAAGATGAAAAAATAAATGAGTTATTTGAAAAAATTTATCATGATTGTCATGGCTATACGATAAAAATTCGTCATAATTTTTTGGTAGATTTTTTAGAAAAAGGCGTAAAGGAAAAACAATGGGATTTATTTATCCCCAATCTACTACTCAATCAATTTCGAGATCAAACACCGCATACCCCTAAAAACTTTATACCTCTCAAATCATTAAGCCTACTACGTTATAAATTCATAAAATCTATTGAAGACCCTGAGTTTTACTCCCAAGGAGAAAAATATTGCTCCAAGGTACGTATTAAACCTAGCAACCCCAGAAACGTTGATATATTTCAATTACAAGCTGCTCAAATTATTTTCTCAGCTATCGTAAATGGAGCATTACTGAATAAAACTTGGATCTTTTGCCTAGGTAAAGCCATTAAGAATAATCTTATATTTGATGAGAAAACTATGTGGCTAGAAATGGAATTAATCATTGGAGAAGGAGATGCCAAACATACTATAAATCACAGGTGGTACCCAGACCCGTTAACAACCCTTCTCATCTTACGCTGGCGGAAACATAAACTGGAATGGCCTAAGGAAACTGAAGATAATTTATTA
>CAZHYX010000254.1:0-4563 GCA_964536675.1 uncultured Flavobacteriaceae bacterium | reverse complement strand
AAAATCCAGAATTTGAGAATGCTAAAGATGTTGCCAATGGTAGTGTGAGTGGTGTTAGCTCGCTCGATGTTGGTGATTTGAACGGTGATGGTCGTGGAGATGTCATTACTATTGAAGGAGGCAAACATGCCGGTGGTCGAAAAACTTTTGCTTGGTTTGAAGCTCCTACAACCATTCAAGGTTCATGGATAGGTCATGAATTTGGTAATGGCTCACAATTACGTTCTTTTCTAGGCTCGGCAAAATTAGCCGATATGGATAATGATGGTGACCTTGACCTTATTCTGAGTTCAGATAATCATTCAGGTAATTCAAAACAAGCAGATCTGTATGTGTATATAAATCCCGGGGCAGGATCTGTAACCGGTTCATGGTCATTTCATCGAGTTACACCTAGCACGTTGGCACTCCACCATGTCAATGATATGGAAATTGCTGATTTAGATGGCGATAATAAATTAGATATTATCGTTCGTAGTTTAGATCCTAATCAAATTCATATATTCTTCCAAAACAGTATTTCATCCTATACCCACAAAATAATTGATACCAATATTTCACAATCTGAAGGCCTTTCGGTTGGTTTTTTAGATAATGATAACCTTCCCGACATTACTTATACTGGACATTGGTTAAAGTCACCCAGCAATCCTCGAACACAAAACTATACAAAATTAAACATCGATTCAGATTATAAAAATAACAATCAAAATACCAAAGAAGCAATTGGTGATATAGATGGTGATGGTAAAAACGATGTTATTATATCTCCTGCAGAAGCATTCCGTAATGGTGGAAATACCATTTTGGCATGGTATAAAAACCCGGGAAATACTTCAAGCAATAATTGGGAAAAACATATTATTCTAAACACAACAAATAATACACATACGGTCAAATTGGGCGATATTGATAATGATGGAGATTTAGATGTGATTACAGGAACACCATGGTCAAATAGTGTTTCCAGCATATCTGTTCGAGTGTATTATAATAACGGATCGGGGTCTTTTGGTACTGCTCAGGTTATAGTATCTGGTAAAGGTTTATATTCAGGTGTAGTATACGATATTGAAGGTGATGGCGATCTAGATATTATTGGTCAAAATGTTTATGCACATCAATCAAAACCTTATGTTTATGAAAATTTATTGAACACTACCTTGGGTATAGATGATGATGCACTTGCTAATTCTATATTGATATACCCTAATCCTACATCAGAAAATATGATATTAAAAGTTCCTGAAGTTGGTAATAAATGGACTTATAAAATAGTCTCTGCCAACGGACAAATACTAAGGTTAGGCTCTATAAATACGCCTACTGGAAGTTTGAGTTTAAAAGGACTTAATAACGGGGTTTATTTCGTACAACTCACTTCAGAGCAACTAGCAGAAACAATTAGAGTAATAAAAAAATAGAAAATCATGAACTACTCACTACAAAACAATAAAAGCATTAGTGAAAAAAAATTAACAATAATTCTTTTTGCAATAAGCATTATTGTTTTTGCTTAAAATCCGCAAATTAATAATGTATCAGGTACCATTTTAGATGGAGAGCAAATAACAATTACAGGTAGTAACTTTGGTGCAAATGGCCCAAATGTTATTTTATTTGATGATTTTAAACGAGGAGTTCAAGATCAACAAATAACTCTAAACGCTACTTTGGGTGATTGGGCTTGGAGTAGTGCTTCCAATGGTTATAACCCTAGTTATGAAAAAGATATTTATGGAAATATGGCTGCTCGTTTAATTGGCAATAATGGTAGTAATAGTGGCGGACGATTAAAATTTCGTTTTGATGACGTACAAGAAATTTATATTTCATACAGAGTAATAATACCAGCCGGTCAACATTTCCCAAACACAACAGCTCCTAATACTTTTTCCAATGGAAGTGATTGGAAACTTGTCTGGTTAATGGATGGGGATCGAGGGGGTGCCGGCAATGACGACCTTTGTTTACCTACTT
Source organism: uncultured Flavobacteriaceae bacterium (assembly GCA_964536675.1). Taxonomy (GTDB): domain Bacteria; phylum Bacteroidota; class Bacteroidia; order Flavobacteriales; family Flavobacteriaceae; genus Aureibaculum. The sequence continues at coordinate 2,583 of CAZHYX010000254.1, read as the reverse complement.
CAAATAACCCTGTTGATTTTACTATTGCTGGAAATGATAATGCTTTTCAGACCAAAGTAGGAAAGAAATCAGGTAATTTAAGATGGTTCAGTTTTCAAAACTGGAACCGATTCTCTGTATATTTAAAAGGGGGACAAAATCCAACTGTAGATGCTGGAACGGTTTGGGCGCAAGGTATGAGCGAAGAGTTCGGACAGAAAATTTTTGAAGATAATCCTGTAATTTTTGATGGAGATGATACTCCTGACGGATATCAGTTTGAAGATGATGCTATAAGTAGATGGAATCAATTAAATGTACCGGGTTGGTCTCGTTCAAATTCTGTAAACAAAGGAGCCTTATATGATGATATCTATGTTGCAACCGGAGATTTTGCTCAAGCAAGAATCGAAATTGGCAACAAACCTGTTTATACTAATTGTGATGTTCTGGCTATTGCGACCCCTACATCATGGCAAGATAATGTCATTACAACTACAGTTAGGCAAGGTACTTTTCAAGATGGCGAAACAACTTATTTATTTGTAATAGACAAAAATGGAAATGTTAGTGATGGTTATCCACTTCAATCAGTTCTTGATTCTGACGACCCAATTACCAGTTCAACATTGCTTTACCCTAACCCAACATCAGGTGATATAACCTTGGAGGTACCAATAGTAGAGAAAGGATGGACATATCAATTAATTGCAATTACCGGGCAAATATTACAACTAGGCACTATTAGTACTACAACTAGCAACCTGAATCTAAAAGGATTAAGTAATGGGGTTTACTTTTTACAATTGACTTCTGAACAAAAAATGCAAACCATCGGAATTGTAAAGCAATAAAATTTAGAATTTTTATTAGGTAAAAACATCCATAACGATATGGTTAAAATCTATTATCTTCTTACAATTAAAATCTCATCGTCAGAAAATTCCATCCAGGCAAAGTCATATATATGATGATAGATTTTTCCCATTTTATTTATATGAAAATGGGTAATGTATTTAAAATTAAATTTCTTTTTTGCCAGCACTACCCTATTTAATTTTTTTTGAAAAGTGTTTTTGCCTAATAATTCTAATAAAATAGATCTGTTTCTATGTAAAATTTTGTCTAATTCTTTTGCAGTTTCATTGGTTACTCTTCTTAAATTTGTATGGTAATAGTTTTTACATTCAATAGAACAAAAGAGTTTATCCTTTCTTCCTCTTAACTCTTTTTTACAAATTTTACATTTCATAACCTTGTAAAGGTACTGATTTTATAGTGTTTTGTCACTATCCGTTTTTAACGGTTAATAAACGTTTACATTCACTTACCTCTTTTTTAATTAAAAATTAAATCTAATATTTGTATTACTATGGAAAATAAACTACAAAGGTCAATTACGCTAAAACACTTATTAATTAAAGAACAACAATGTATTGGATTGCAATTTAATGCTGACAAGGTTATACAAGCATTAGTTAGAGAATTGCCTTTATCTAAATGGAGTAATAAGTTTAAAATGCCTTATATTTTAAATACAAAATCTAATCAAAATTTGATTTTTAATAAATTTAGAGGTGTAGCTTGGATAAATTGTAATTATTTTTTTAAAGATAAAATTATTAATCATAATAATGAAAAGATTGATGTAGCTTGGTTTAGAAAACGAATTCTAAAAGATAATTACATACAATGCCCCGAATCTTATTTAAAAAAATTAGAGCTTAAAAAGTACGCAAACAGTACTGTAAAGAGTTATGTTTTTTGTTTCGAAAAATTTATCAATCACTATAAAGATATTGAATTGATAAATATAAATGAAAATAATATCAGAGACTATCTTCAGTTATTAATTCAAGAGAAGCGATCTAATTCATATATTAATCAAACTATAAATGCTATTAAGTTTTATTATGAAATTGTATTAGGAATGCCTAATCGATTTTATGATATTGAAAGGCCTATCAAGGAATTTAAGCTGCCTAATGTACTTTCGAAAGAAGAAATTTATTCTATAATTTATCATACCAATAACATCAAACATAAGTGTATTGCTAGTCTATTGTATTCAGCAGGTTTGAGAAGAAGTGAATTATTAAATCTCAAACTTGAAGATATAGACAGTAAAAGAATGCTCATAAAAATAAAACAAGCAAAAGGAAATAAGGATCGACAATCTGTACTTAACAAAAGTGTTTTAGACGATTTGAGAATTTATTATAAAGCTTATAGTCCAAAAGTTTATCTATTTGAAAATTCTATATCTGGTAAAAAATACAGCCCATCAAGTATATTGAGTATTATTGTAAAAGCGGCTAAAAAAGCTAACATTAAACAGCGTGTTACACCACATGTGCTCAGGCATAGTTTTGCAACCCATTTATTAGAAAATGGAACTGATTTAAGACATATCCAGTTACTATTGGGTCATAATTCTACTAAAACTACCGAAATATACACTCATGTTGCTACAAATACTTTTACTAAACTAAAAGATTTACTACCTTAGCGACATAAGAGATATATAGTTAATACTAACTATATTCATACGTTGTACACTATACGCAGAATGAAAAAAACACTAATCATATTAAGTACTATAAT
>CAZHYX010000253.1:0-4588 GCA_964536675.1 uncultured Flavobacteriaceae bacterium | reverse complement strand
AATAAACTTTACGTGATTTATTATTCAGTTTATTTTCACGTAACCAAGGGTTGTGTATTTTTAGTTCTTTATAATTAGTGCCAAATTTCTTAGCAAAAGAAGCAATATTGACTATTGGTGTATCAACTTTAACAGAAAAGCTTGAAGGTAATTCATATAAATCTTCTTTATCAAATTGAAAGCCATACTTTTTAGGATTGCTTAAAATTTCTTTTGCTGCTAATATTCTGGGTACATAGCGTTGGGTATTTTCTCCGGCAAGCACATCGTAGTAACTATTTACTTGTTGTGTAGTTAACTTTTTATTGAGTCCGCCATTACCATCATGATAAGCAGCAGCAGCCAATGTCCATGTGCCGAATCTCTTCTTAGATTTTAGTAAATAATCACAGGCAGCTCTGGTTGCTTTTTCTAAATGATAACGTTCATCAACATTATCATTTACCTCTAATCCATTTTCTCTTGCAGCAGCTTTAAGCAATTGCCAAAAGCCTTTAGCACCTGCAGGTGAAGTAACATTACGTAAATTACTTTCAATAACTGCGAGGTATTTAAAATCATTAGGCACCCCTTTTTCTTTTAAAATTGGTTCTATTATCGGAAAATATTTATGAGATCGTTTTATCCATAATAACGCATTTGATTGCCAATAGGTATTTACCAATAACTCCCTATCAATTCTTTCTTTAATATCAGGTTTATATAAAGGTACTTTTTCACCGGCAAACTCTAAGTTTTCAGGAATTTTAATTGCTTTAATAATATAAGAGTCACTTGTACTTTTAAATTCAACTTTTTTATTCAATTCTAATTTTTCTTCAGGGTCTTGTTGTGTAGCATTTATTAAAATACCACAAACTACAATTACACTTAAAATTACAATTATTCTTAAAGCTTTATTCATTATAGGGGATTGTTGTTAAAATAGAGATGTAAAATTAGCAAAATTTTTGGCATTTTTATCTTTTTCAGAAATAATCGGATCTTTAATTTTCCAATTAATATTTAAAGTAGGATCATTCCATAATAATGAAAATTCAGCATCTTTATTATAGTAATTAGTACATTTATAACTAAAGAGAGTATTATCTTCTAATACTAAAAAACCATGTGCAAAACCTTTAGGGACATAAAGCTGTATCTTATTTTCTGAAGATAATACAAGTTTAAAATGTTTCCCATAAGTGGAGGATTCTTTTCTCAAATCAACGACTACATCTAATACACTTCCGGTAATTGCACGTACCAATTTTCCTTGTGCAAATGGAGGGTTTTGAAAATGTAACCCACGTAAGACACCTTTTTGTGACATGGACTCATTGTCTTGTACAAAGTCAATATCTAATGTAGAATGTAAGTTTTTTTTATTATAACTCTCTAAAAAATAACCGCGATTATCAGCAAAAACAGAGGGGGATAATATTAATAAACCTTTGATAAAAGTTTCTTCTATGTTCATAAATCATTTCAAATTTTGAATTAAATTTATTAAATAACTGCTACTAATAATTTTGAAATTTGTTGTGCTTTGTTCAAAATCATTACATGTGTGCCACCTTCAATAACGTTACAATTTTTAATATGTTTTATAGGAAATACGCCATCATTATTTCCATGAATATGTATTACATTTGGTAAAGGGTCTTCTTGTTGCCAGTGCAATACATTATAAATAGCCCATGGTAAATAATTTTCATCTCGCATTGAAAGATATTTTCGATAAATATCTACCTTTTTTTTTGCAGTATTACCGAAAGCATACTGTGCAAATTTTTCGAGATTGGTAACCGCTTTGGTCGGAAAAAGTTTATATGCTTTTGTTACTTTTGCCACTCGTAAACGTTTAGGTAATTCTTTTTTTGATTTTACACTAGAAATGATAATAGTTTTTTCTACAGGAACAATTTTACTCATTTCTTGTACCATAATACCACCAAACGAAACGCCGATTAAAACAGGGTCTTTATGCGAAATTCTATCACACATACGTTTCGCATAATGGTTGATATTTTCGTTTTGTGATAACGGAATCAACCAGTCTAAATAGTGAATTTCAAACTGTTTTGATGGGAGCTCTAAAAATTCAAAAATACTCGGACTTGCAGCCAATCCGGGAACAAAATAGATGTGTGTTTTATTTTTCATAAACTAAATACAGGTTCTTCTACCCAATTAAAACGTACCAAACCACCTTCATCTATAGTAGTTAGTTGAATGTTATGTAATGTATTTACCAATTCAGGATTCCATGGTGTCTTTACCTTTACATAATTCTCAGTAAAACCATGGATGAAACCTTCTTTATTTTCATTCTCAAAAAGAACCGTTAATTGGTTGTCTAGTTGACTTTCATAGAAAGCCCTACGCTTTTTAACAGATAATCCCCGCAGCATTTTACTTCGCTTGTGACGTATATTTTTTGGGACAATACCATCAAGTAAAACAGCCTCGGTATTTGGTCTTTCAGAATAGGTAAAAACGTGTAAATAAGAAATATCTAGTTCATTTAGATAATTGTATGTTTCTAAAAATAATTCTTCAGTTTCTCCAGGAAAACCTACAATCACATCAACACCAATACAAGCATTAGGCATTACTTGTTTGATTTTTAGAACTCTATTAGTATAGGTTTTACGTAAATAACGTCGCTTCATTTTTTTAAGTAATATATCGCTTCCACTTTGTAGCGGAATATGAAAATGCGGCACAAAACTATTAGAATTAGCAACAAAGTTTATAGTTTCATTTTTTAATAAATTGGGTTCAATCGATGAAATTCGTAAACGATGAATTCCTTCTACAGTATCTAATTGCTGAACTAATTCTAAGAAAGTATGTTCATGTTTTTTATTACCAAATTCACCTTTACCATAATCACCAATATTTACTCCAGTAAGCACAATTTCTTTAATGCCTTGCTTAGATATTTCTGTCGCATTATGAAGTACATTCTCTAAAGTATCACTACGTGAAATTCCTCTTGCTAGTGGTATGGTACAATATGTACACTTATAATCACAACCATCTTGTACTTTTAAAAATGCGCGAGTACGATCACCAATAGAATAAGAACCTTCATAAAAATTTGCAGCTTCAATTTCACATGAATGCACTTTACCAATTTCATTTTTTGAAAGGTCGTTTATATAATCGGTTACTTTAAATTTTTCAGTTGCACCCAGTACTAAATCTACACCATCTACCTTAGATAGTTCTTCGGGTTTTAATTGAGCATAACATCCGATAGCAATTAAAAAAGCATTATCATTTTGTTTTAAAGCAGACTTTACAATAGTTTTAAAACGTTTGTCGGCATTATCAGTAACAGAGCAAGTATTAATTACATAAATATCTGCTTTTTCATTAAAACCTACACGAGTAAAATGCCTATCCAGAAAACTTCTGGCAATGGTTGAGGTTTCAGAAAAGTTTAGCTTACATCCTAATGTATAAAAAGCAACTTTTTTTTGTAATACCAATTTTTGTCTAAATTTATTAAGTTACATTTACAGGGCGTAAAATTACAATAATATTGATAGATGCACCTTATTTTTGAAACAAAAAGATTGATAGTTAGAAAGTTAAAATTAGATGATTTTGAGCCATTTCACGAAATGCAAAGTAATTTCAAGGTAATGCAATATGTTAGAGATAAAGCAATGACCTTTCAGGAAAATATGGATGAATTACCGAAACTTATAGGTTTTTATGACAAACCTGATAATGATTTTTGGATTTATGCTATAGAACGAAAAAAGGATTCTGTTTTTGTAGGAACAATTGCATTTGTAAAAGATGAAAATAATGATGACGAAATTGGCTATCGATTTTTAAAAAAGTATTGGGGTAATGGGTTTGGGACTGAGATAGTTAATGGAATGATAAAATATTATAAAAAAGCTGGTTTTATTAAACTGATTGCCTGTGTTGCTAATGATAATATAGCTTCTGCTAAGATTATTAAAAATGCAGGATTCAAATTTATTAAAGATTTTGTGAGTGATGATTTAAAAATACCTGAACAAAAGTTTGAGTTGATATTATGATTGCAAAAACCCCACAGCCTCCGTATTATGCGGTTATCTTCTCTACTTTGAGAACCGAAATTGATGAAGGATATGAAGAAACAGCTAATAGAATGGAAGAGCTAGCTAAACAGCAAGAAGGTTATTTAGGAATTGAATCTTCTAGAAATGGTTCCAAGGCTTCAGGAGGTATAACAGTATCATATTGGGAAAGTTTAAATGCTATCACCAAATGGAAAAATAATATTGAACATACCATTGCTCGTGAAAACGGTAGGACTTTATGGTATAAAAAATATCAATTGAGAATTTGCAAAGTTGAACGAGATTATGGTTTTGAAAAATAATTACTCTAATTCTAAAGTTGCTGAGATGGGGTAGTGATCAGAATATTTTTGTTTGAAATTTTTATGAGCTGTTACTTTAATATTCTTATCAACAAAAATATAATCAATTCGTAAAGGAATTTTTTTAAATGCATACGTTTTTCCAAAACCTTTACCAGCCTCTATAAAAGAATCTTGTAAATTATTCTTTAAATTTTTATAAGCCCATGAATAAGC
>CAZHYX010000252.1:0-4625 GCA_964536675.1 uncultured Flavobacteriaceae bacterium | reverse complement strand
TTTTATAAAATGGAAGAATGTCTAAATAAACAACCATATAAAAGGATATGACCTCAATACTATTACTTGATTTGCTTAGCTCCTAGTCCGACCCTGTCACAAATATAGTGATTATTTTGACAAAATTGGATTAATTCATTCACTATAAACTGGTTAACAGCTTCTTTTTCTTTTTCAGGAAAGAGTATATGAACATTAGCGCCCGCATCTAGAGTGAAACAGACATTTGAATTTGTTTCTGCCCTAAACTCCCATATTTTATTGATTATTTTAAGCGTATTAGGTTTCATCAATATAAAATACGGATTGCTGGTCAACATCATAGCATGTAAAGTAAGTGCTTCACTTTCAACGATAGTTGTAAACTCTTTTAAATCACCTTTTTGTAGAATTGCCGTTAGTTTTGATAGATTTTGATGTGCTTGTTCAAATCGTTTTTTTGCAAAAGGATGTTTGTGCATTAAATTATGTCCAATTGTACTAGAAACTTGCTTTTCACCTTTATCAACTAACAAAATAGTGTCGTGATAATTTTTAAAATTGGCATGCATTGTTAAAGGAAATTTTACCCCGTAAAGGTCACTACTATCTTTAATATCATCATGCTTCCCCCATACTACCAACTCACCTTCAACACTTCTACTGGCACTACCAGAGCCTAAGCGACCTAAAAAGGATGCTTTTTTATTAAAAAATTCATCAGTAATAGTTGGATTCAGTTGTTTTTCTAAACTCATAATACATAAAGCCAATGCTGCCATACCACTTGCTGATGAAGCAATACCACTACTATGTGGAAAAGAATTACGTGAATGTATTACAAAATCGTAATCAGTTATAAAAGGGGCATATTGCTGAATTAGCGTAAAGAACTTTTCAATTTTAGGTTTAAAATTATCCTTTTTTTTACCTTCAAAAAAGATGTCGAACAGAACTTGTTTCAGGTTCTCATTATGAGATTCAGAATCAAGTTCGGAATGACGAGTTTTCCGTTTAGAAAACTCTAATGTAGTAAGTGTAAAACAAGCATCTAACGTAAAACTTATAGATGGATTTTCAGGAATTTGAGGTTCGCGTTTGCCCCAATATTTTACCAAAGCAATATTACTAGGGGTTTTCCAAGTGAAACTTCCTTTTTCCGGAATATTTTCACCGCTATTCTTAAAAATAAAATCTTGTTCGGCTAACATTCTATTCATTTAGCAAATATATTCAATAAATAAACGGAATTAGTCGATATGTTTTCTTTTTATAATCAAGGTATTCTTTTTCAAAACGTTCGTTTAAAAACTGTTCTTCCATAAAAATTTTCATGAGTAAAACGATTGTTAAAACTATCAAGATACTTAACCGTAAATAACTAAAATTTGTGAATACTGAAATGCCAAAGAATATTAAAAGCCCTGTGTACATTGGGTTTCGTATGAATTTATAAGGTCCGTTAGAAATAAATACTGCAGTTTGTTTCACTTCTGGCTGGATGTTTAAATTACTTAATTTCATGACTAATACTCCCCATAAACCAATACCTAATCCGATGATTTGAAAAATTAATAAACTACCTTTTGCAAAAAGGTTGCCGTTTAATGCAAAGAATGTAAAACAAGAAAATTGGAAGATGACTAAGATGAGCGATTTTTTTGACATTGAAAAGTTATACGTTACAAATATAGAATTAATTACTTTTGCTTAAAAATAATATCATTTTGAATAGAAAAATAAAACTGATTTGGGATTTTAGAGGTCCGGAATCCTTAGAAATAGCCAAACATCATTGTGTACATTTAAAAGAATTTTCTGAAAAAGAAAATCTGACTTTCCATGAAATAGCTACAAATAGTATTTCAGAAATGTACAGCATAGCATTTATTACTGTCTATGAAAATGATATGATCACTTTTCGTGATGCTCTTAAACCTCATCGTGGTGAAGTGGCTAAATAATTTAAACCCGCTTAATTTATTCAGGTTTCTTACGTAACTATTACTTCTTACTGAATTGTTCGTCGTAGAATAGATTAATCTGTTAAAGCGTTAAAAAAAGAATAAAAGTGTCATAATAAAATCTAAAAAGCAATGTTAAACAAATAAGAATTCTTTACTTCGTCTTCAACTAAAATTAACGCATGTATAAAATTACTGCTAAGCCATTCTTTTTTTTTGTTTTACTAAGTGTAATTAATATTAAAGCACAGGTAATTAAATCTAAAATTATTGATTCAATTACTAAAGAACCGGTTCCTTATGCAACCATTATTTTTAATAAAAAAGGAATGATAAGTAATGAAGAAGGTAGGTTTAGTTTCATTTTTAAAAAAGATGCGAACCCTACAGATTCTTTATTTATTTCCTGTATTGGATTTAAGACTATTGCAAAACCTTTGAATCAATTTAAGGATAATGTAATTTATTTAAGCCCGAAGATAATTGAATTAAACGAGATCGTATTAACTAATAATAAATATACAGTTAAAGAAATTATTAATAAAGTTAAAGAAAATATAGCTAAAAATTATAATTTTAATTTGACTAAAAAGAGATTGTTTTTTAGAGAGTCTTATCACCAGAAGCTTATTAAAACTAATTACACTTTGAAAAAGTCAACAATTGATGCTCTTAATAAGCCATTTTTAGATAGTGTACTGCAAAGTATTCCCAAGCATAATTCATATTATATTGAGGCATTATCTGATTTGTATGGCAGTTTCAATAAGGAGAAGCAAAAAATTAATTTGATAAAAGCATCTGAACTTTATGATAAAAATAATAGGATTGGAATAACTGCTATGGAAGAGAAATTTAAAAAAATTATAGATAAAAATGTCAAACCTAATTCCTATTTTAAAATCAAGTCAGGGTTGTTTGGGCAAAAGATGGATGTAGATGAATTTAGAGAAGAAGAAATAGACTCCACAGATTCAGAAATGCTTAAGAAAAAACTAGGAACTGAGAGAAAAAAAGAAGCAGAGAGAAAAAATAATTTTACAAAAGACAGAAGAAATATTTTAGCAAATATGATGGGAAATATTTTTTTTCAAGAAAACTCAAAGCTTAATTTTATTAGAAAATCAGGTAAGTATGACTTTAAGATGCTTGATCTTACTTATCTAGGGAACGATGCAGTGTATGTTATAGAGTTTGTTCCGAAAAAATCAGCAGATTATAAAGGAACACTTTATGTTAATTATGACGATTTTGCCATTATTAGAGTAGATTATGAAAATGTAAAATCAGTTAAAAGTTTTAAGTTATTAGGAATTTCTTATAACGTATTTCTATCTAAAGGGAAAATGATTTTTTCAAAAGGAAAAGATAATCGCTATAGTTTACAATATCTTGAAAAAGAAGCTGCCAGCCGATTTGGAATAAAGCGCCCATTAAAAATAATAGAGAAAAATAAATATGTAAAAGGAAGACGTAAACAAAATGAGCTATACGTTAAGTTAGATATGGCAATGTCAGGTAGAAATAAGTTTGAAGTAGTTATTTTTGATACTGATAATATAACTGCGACAGAATTTGAAAACTTTAAAGAAACAAATACAATATTGCCTACATATATGCCAGTCTATAATCCAGAATTTTGGAAAGGGTATAACATTATTGAACCCAATCAAGCAATCAAAAACTTTACTGTTATAGAAGAATAGTTTTTAATTATTTAACATAAAAATCTAAATAATTTTGTTTTTTAAATATTTATCGTATATTTGCGATTAACTATGAGTAAAACATTACAACATATTGATTATACTGAGGAAACAGAACGTTTAGCGAGATTTTCTAAAGCTCTAGGTCATCCTATACGATTGATAATTTTAAAACATTTAAGCAATCAAAGTTGCTGTTATACGGGTGATTTAGTTGATGTATTGCCCTTAGCTCAATCAACCATATCACAACACTTAAAAGAATTAAAAGATGCAGGATTGATTGATGGTGAGGTAAATCCGCCAAAAATAAGGTATTGTATCAATCAAGAAAATTGGGAAAAGGCGAAAGCGCTATTTTCGACGCTATTTCAAGAAGATTTTAAAAAATTCTCGTGTTGTTAAGATTATCTCTCCCAAAGTCTTGGGACTTACAAAAGGAGAGGGCAATACTCTGTAAAAAACTATTATTAATAAAGGAGAAGCTTTAAAAATAAAACCAATGAATATACAAGAACTATTATCCATTTTAAAAGAGAACAGAAACAAAGCATTATTATTTGAATATGCAGAAAATAAAGTGGCTGGCACAAATTACCATCTTACAGAAATAAAAAATGTAACTTTTGAAACCGTTGACTGTGGTGGTAATACAAACGATTGGAAAGAAACTCATTTCCAATTATGGGAAAGTCCAAAAGAAATAGGAAAGGACGATTATATGACTGTTGACAAGGTAATTGACATTATAGAACGTGTTAATAGTATCAGACCTTTATGGCTAGACACTGAGGTTAAAGTTGAATTTGGAAATGTAGATTTTCATACCTCAATTCTCTCTATAACTGATACCATTTTAGAACAAGATAAACTAACTGTAAAATTACATACTATAGAAACTGGTTGTAAAGCACCTGATATTTGTGGAGTACCTGAAGAAACAGAAGAAGAGGTTTGCTGCTCTGGTTCAGGGTGT
>CAZHYX010000251.1:3351-4626 GCA_964536675.1 uncultured Flavobacteriaceae bacterium | reverse complement strand
CCTAAATTTTGTAAACGCTATTCATCTAATGCTTTACAAGCTCGGCTTTTATTGGATCAGGAAAAAAAGAAGCCATCATCTATTTAAACCCTAATAAATCATCCCTAAAAACTTGCGCAGAAAAATGTATTGAATCTAAACCAATTAAGCTACGATTAGTTAGGGTAAATTTAAAAAATGAAGTCGAAGTATTAATCACTAATTTAGCCCAAGATAAAGTGGATAAGAATAGTAAAAATTTACGTAGAAAATATCAGATAAATTAATTATGCACAAGCTTTGTCAAAAAATATTAGGAATTTGGAAATATTGTCTTGACAAGTTGGGGTAGTATATTAGTCATGACCAACTACAGCAATTTCAGTGCCTTGTTTTAGAGTTTTGCAAGATTTTAGAGTTTTGCAAGAAGTAATAAAAATTATGAGTAGAATCCACAATTTTATATTTAATTTTATTTTTATTTTCAAATTTATCAAGATAAGAAAATAAAATTTCTTTAGGAATAATCTTATCTTGGTTACCTATTAGGTGAAATTGTTCAATTTCTTGTAAATTGTCTGTATAATTAATTGGGTTTAAAGAGCCATATAACTTAGATACATTGTTTATTTTACTCCATAAATCTATATCTAAATTCCCAGCAATAGTCGTTAGTTTTTTAATATCATTTCTCTTATTTGCGACTAATGATGCAATTGCAGCACCTCCACTAAATCCAATCAAAGAAAAACTTTTATTACGATACTTTTTTTTAATAAAAGTCATCACATTCACATATTCATCAATTATAATAGAATTAAATCTATGTGAAGTCCAATATTTTTTATCACACCTAGCAGAATATACATATTGACATGGTCTTGCAAGATATATGCTACATGAATCATCCATTAGCATTAGTTTTAAAGAAATAGGGTTTAGCGGTGTCGGGTTTGTAGATATTTTAGTTCTAGTAATCCAAGCTAAACCATCTCCTTCAATATAAATATTTATATTTTTACAGAAGTTATTTTCATTTTTTAAAGACAGTATATTGAAATTTTTTCCATAGATTATCTCTTTTGATATTTCTCTATTTTTTATTAAAGTATTCAGAGTTTCAGTTCTTTTTTCAAGTGTAAAAGTATTAATAGTACATGATGTCAATAGTATAGCTATCAACATATATATTATAAATTTATACTTTAATAACAATTCTATCATTTGCTAAAATGCTAAAATGACTAAGGCTTGAGTAGTAAGACGATTAAAATTACCATCAGGTGTAAAATCATA
>CAZHYX010000251.1:0-3251 GCA_964536675.1 uncultured Flavobacteriaceae bacterium | reverse complement strand
TGACTAAGGCTTGAGTAGTAAGACGATTAAAATTACCATCAGGTGTAAAATCATAATCTACATTTAATTGTATAAATACATTGTTGGATAGTTCAGATTTTACACCTAAACCTACATTGTAGGTCAGATTTGACATGCGTTGCCCTTTTGTTATAAACTTCTCACCTCCGCCTATATACTGTGCCATTACATCCATTCTATTACTTCCAAAATGTCTATAAGCTCCGAATTTCAGTGATGGAATATGTAGATTACCTTTTTTACTTATACTTTTAGATACTTTCAGTCCTAAACCTAAAGTCGTTCTATTTAGTGATATTTCATCTACTTGTAGACCAATAGCTCCAGCACCACTTTCTCTATATGCATCTTGTGAGATATAAGTATGTTCTAAAGAAGTAAATGGTGTCATTACTACTTTATTCGGTCTACTAAAACTATATCCAGCATTTATTCTTGCCGTAAACTGATCAGCATTAGTAGTAGATAAAGCAGTTCTACCTACGGCAGTATCTCTAAGAGCATGTGAATGATGTTTTGTATACGATAATATAGCGTTAATGTATCCATCATCGATGGGTTTTGAACCATATAATGAAACTTGAGAAGAATCAGTTAATGTATTATCTCCAGCTCTCAAATCTGTTTGCTTTACTTTTGTATTTATATGACTTACAGCTAACCCAAGTACTGATCCGTCACTATATTCTTTATCTACTCCAAGTGCTACTCCAGTGGACTTTAATGAATAGCCATTATATCCTTCAAAAGAACCTTGTCTCGCAGCAGAACCTATAATTTTTATCCAGATATTGTTTTGCAACATCTCATCACCAGATGAAAGACCAGATGGAAGACCTTCTAACGTTGCAATTCTATTACTAATTGTACTAATTATTATATCTGATGTATTAATATAAACTTGAGGTAAAGAAGTATTTACAATTGGAGCTAATGATTTAACTTGCTTTGCTAAATTTACTTGATTGTTTCCATATCCATTTGTATCAATATCAAGTAAGTTAAATACTGTTTGCATATCACTACTGTATCCAATTCCAGTTGCCGCTAATTTTGATAGAACTTTTGCAGCATTATTGGATATATGTCCTTGCGTAGCTGATTTATCAATATATGCACTCTCACTTCTTTGTGTAGTAACGATTAAGTCACCATCTGCTCCTCTAGAGAGTACAGTATCGATAATATAACTATTATCTACTATATTAGATATAGAATTTACATCTCCAGAAGCTACATCAATTAAAGTATAACTAACATTATTTCTTAAGCTTCCTAGAAAGTTGAGGTTTATTTTTTCGGCTCCACTTAAGGCACTTGAACCTGTCTTTGAATATATTTTACTTGAACGGCTTTCATCAACTAATCCACGTGTATCACTAGCCACTACAAATTCAAGTGTTGCACCATTTGTAGTAAACACACCATTACCAAACTCTACATCAGATGCATTGTTTGGTGTAGAATTTGTAGGTCCTGTATTAAAGATTACATTTGAGGATGCCAATGTTAAATTATCACCTAAAAATTGATCACCTGTTATATTTGCTTGGGTTGTGGTAGCGTTATTTCCTATTGTTGTATTTGTCGCATATATATTATGTCCTAAATCTAATCTTGCATTAGCAACTGATGTATTATTATGAAAATTTGCTGTTTTAAGTTTAAGGTTTGTTTCACCTATATCACCATAAAGAGTTGTAGCTCCTTTAAAATTGATATTACCTTGATTATTTACTGTAGTTGTAATTACAGGAGTATGTACTCCTTCACTTAATATTATCGATGATCCATCACCTATATTTATAGTATTATCTGCAGATAATGCAATGCTACTATGTAAATCACTTCGAAAATCTAATGCCCCAGAGCCTGTGAAATTTAAGTTACTTGCATAAACACTATTTAGAAATATTACTGATTCACTGGCATTTATAGTTCCAAACCTATCAGAAGAACTTCCTAAATCTCCTGTTACAGTAGATTCATTAATAAATGATAGCGTTGCATTATTTCTATTGATAAAGTTTATTCCATTTTCACCTGTAGTTAAATTAACTCCATCACCAATTTCTAATGTACCCGCTCGGTCTGAGAAGTCAACAGTACCAACCATTCCCGAAGTGCTATTCCCGCCATTTGTTCCATTAAGTACAACAGTCCCATCATTTATATATTGAAGTGTTTGCGTATGAACCATTCCATTAAATGTAGTTGTTGAGCCACTTTCACCTGCAGTAATTGTTTTTATAGGGTTTGTTACATCTCCAATATTTCCATTTACTGTTGATGTACCTAAAAAATTTAAAAGCCCTGTATTTGGAGCTGTTGTAGTGACATTCCCTGTTATATTCGAACCGTTATCGATATTTGCAATAGCAGTTTCATGTCCATTAAAATCAATATTACCTATTAGCGCAGCAGCATTAGATAACTTAAAACTGCCATTATCTGTAAACAATATATCTGAAGTCACATCACCATTAAAAGTGTTATTTATATTCGCAATTGCAATAGATGATGATTCTATAGTTCCATTAAAGATATTGTTTGCTCCATTTAAGTTTAGTTGTGAAGCTCGTGTATTACCATCTATTATATTATTTCCTTCGAAATTAACTGTTCCATTAATATAGTCTATTGCAAAAGCTTGTGTTGAAGCTGCTTCTCCTATACTCGCATTAGGATCAAAACCAATATTCAGAAAAATAATTGCGAATGAATCATCACGAGAAGCCCATGGTCCACGTTCATGCGCTGGTACAGTACCTTGATTTTCAAATCTACCTGCATGTAGGTTGTTATGATATCCAAAGGCTGAAGTAAAAATATTGTTATGAAATTGAGCACTTGTACTACGGAATATATTACTCATAAAAGTATTGCTTCTAGCAGATTCAACCGCTTCATACCCATGCCCACCAACATTAAACTGGATTCCACCCTCATTTCTATTATCCCAGAAGACATTATAGTTATACCAAACAGGTGTACTAACTCCATCTGAACCAGTAGACTGATTTAAAATATTTGCACCACTACCTAAGGTAAGTGTTGCACCAGATCTACTATCTGTTTGAGAGGAAAAGACATTCTCTCTAAATACAAAACCCCGATCAAATTTACGGGTTGCACGATTAGACCACAGATTACTTATATTATGAGTTCCAGTGTTCGTATAAAAAATAGTACCTGTACTATCTGTATTCGCAATATTTGAACCTAAAATA
>CAZHYX010000250.1:0-4658 GCA_964536675.1 uncultured Flavobacteriaceae bacterium | reverse complement strand
CCTTTAATGAAGATTGCAAAAATGGGTAGAATAGATTCAGATAGTGTTGAAAAAACTATAGGCTCATTTATAAACCCTAGTAACATCCTATGTTCAGATTCTCATCCATCAATAATTTTATGGGCAAACAATAAAGAATTAGAGCATCATACTTTTGTAGCCTCCAAACAACACATAAAAAACCAGTGTTA
This sequence comes from uncultured Flavobacteriaceae bacterium, assembly GCA_964536675.1. Lineage (GTDB taxonomy): Bacteria > Bacteroidota > Bacteroidia > Flavobacteriales > Flavobacteriaceae > Aureibaculum. The sequence continues at coordinate 4,467 of CAZHYX010000250.1, read as the reverse complement.
TCATGTACAACATGTAAACTCGCTTGACAATCGTTACGAAAGATGGATTAAACCTTTTTATGGAGTTGCAACAAAGTATCTTTCGCAATATTTAAATTGGTTTGTTTTTCTTCAGAAGATTAAAAAATCATCAGAACCTATAAAAGAATTCGCAAAAACCATAATGGAAAACATTAAAACAATTAACCAATACAGGAATATTGAAAGAGAATATGAGAAATTGAATATTCCACATTATTTAAGAACATAACCTTTTTTTTTAATATTCAGCTTTCTCTTTATGAAAAAAATATTATTGACAATCTTAATTTGGAGTTTGTTTTTATCAGTAAATGCCCAGCAGAGAACTGTTCCTAAATTTCAAATTACAGGTAAAATAATTGATAAAGATACCGGTCAACCATTAGAGTATGCTACCATTGTTTTGACTTCACTAAGAAACAAAAAAGTTACCGGAGGATTAACAAACGTTAAAGGGGAATTTGATATTGAAGTCAATAGAGGTATGTATAATATATCTATTGAATTTATTTCTTTTAAAACACATCATATTCCTAATAAAAGAATAACTGAAAATATAAATTTTGGTACTATATCATTGTTAGTTGACAGTGAAAATCTTGATGAGATTGAGATCATTGCTGAAAAAACTACAGTTGAGATCAGATTAGATAAAAAAATCTATAATGTTGGTAAAGATTTAACCGTAAGAGGTGGCACTGTAAGTGATGTTTTAGACAATGTGCCTTCAGTTTCTGTTGATGTTGAAGGTAATGTAGCATTACGCGGAAATGAAAATGTTAGAATTCTCATCAATGGAAAACCTTCTGGGCTTGTTGGTTTAAGTTCTACTGATGCCTTACGTCAACTACCGGCAGAAGCCATTGAAAAAGTTGAAGTAATAACCTCACCATCAGCTAGATATGATGCTGAAGGTACAGGAGGAATTTTAAACATCATCCTTCGTAGAAGTAAATTACAAGGTCTAAATGGTGCAATTACAACAAAAATTGGATATCCAAAAGTCGCAGGCATTTCCGGTAACTTAAACTATAGAACAGGCGACTTTAATTTCTTTACTACATCAGGATATAATTATAGAGAAGTGCCCGGAAATTCATTTAGCTCAACTAACTTTATAAATACAGGCCTTCTTTTTGAAGAAACCAGAGATTTTGATAGACTTAGAAAAGGATTTAATACAAACATTGGTGTAGAATGGTATGTAAATACAACCTCATCAATTACTACATCAATACTATTTAGAGATAGTGATAATGAGAGTAATACTACTAACAATATCTTTCAAAGAGATATAAATGGTATAGAAACCGAAAGTTTTAGATTTGATCCTGAATTGGAAGATGACAAAACCGTTCAATACTCAATAAATTATGATAAAAAATTTAAAACAGATGGGCATAAGCTAACTTTTGATTTTCAATATGAAAAGAGTACAGAAGATGAAAACTCATTGATTAGCCAAGATAATATTGAGGTTGAAAGAGTGATAACCTTAGAAAATCAAGAAAGAATTTTATTACAAAGTGATTATGTATTGCCTATTGGTGAAAATAGTCAATTTGAACTAGGTTATCGTGGTAATTTTAATGAATTTTATACTGATTATAGAGTAGATTCTATTATAAGTGGTATTCCAATTTTGAACACTAATTTGAGTAATAATTTATTGTATAAAGAAAATATCAATGCTTTCTATTCGCAATATGGAAGTAAAATCAAAAAATTCTCATATTTACTAGGACTAAGATTGGAGGCAACTCGTATAACCATTGACCAACTAAGCAGTAATGATCATGAAATAAAAAGTTATGCCGGGTTTTTTCCAACTATTAATTTAGGCTATGAAATTAGTGAAGATCAAAATATAACCTTGGGTTATAACAGACGTATTAGAAGACCTCGTTCTCGTTTTATAAATCCTTTCCCATCACGTTCAAGTGTGGCAAATTTGTTTCAGGGAAATCCAAATCTAGATCCCAGCTATTCTAATGGAGTTGATCTAGGCTATTTAAATCGTTTTGGAAAACTGACCATAAATTCGTCTATTTACTTTCAACACGCAACTAATACTTTTAGTATAATCAGTGAGCCTACAGAAGAAATAGTAATAATAAATAATCAAGAAGTTCCGGTAGTTAGAAGAACTATAATAAACTTAGCAAGCAATGATCGCTACGGATTTGAATTTACACTTACTTACAATCCAAGTAGAAAATGGCGTTTAAATGGTAATTTCAATCTTTTTAAATCAATCACTAAAGGAGATTTTAATGGTCAAAATTTAGATGCAGAGAATACTAGTTGGTTTATTAGACTAAATAATAAAGTGACACTACCCGGAAAAATTGATTGGCAAACACGTTTATCTTATCGAGGACCAAGTGAAAATGCTCAAAATAAAAGGAAAGGTATATTTTCTACTAATCTGGCATTCAGCAAAGATTTATTTAAAGAAAAAGCTTCGTTAGCCTTAAATATAAGTGATGTTTTTAATACTAGAAAAAGAGAAAGTGAGATAAATGTTCCCAATGCTTTTATCGGAACAAGTGAATTTCAATGGAGAGAGCGCACTTTTAATCTATCATTTACATATCGATTCAATCAAAAAAAGAAAAGACAAGAACGACAGCGAAATGATGATGGTGGTGATGAAGATTTTGGAAGCTAACTATTTTTCAAATAAACTAACCCGAGGCAGAGCCATCGAGGTGCCTCGCCGGCAGGCGGGTTAAATGGAGTTTGCTATGCAAGCATCGTTATTTCCGTCCGCCATAGGCGAGACGGAGAATTAAACCATATCTTCTCGTCCGCCGAATCCGCTTTTGGCGGAGAAGGAGGATAAAAAAACAATCATTCTCAAGTAAAAATTCTTGTAGTGGTTGGAGAATTTCCTTATCTCGATAGCTATCGAGATAAGGGTTTTTTTTACTTAAAGTTATTTACAAAATAAAGTATAGATATAAATTCTTAATTATCATACATATAACTGAACAGTCTAGTATCTAATATCTAACAGCTAAGCGGTCTAATATCTTTAGTTGGACAACAATAATTTAGTACCTTTGTATAGACATTAACACTAGTCAAATAATGAAATACAGAATTGAAAAAGATACTATGGGCAAGGTAGAAGTGCCTGCTGATAAATATTGGGGAGCACAAACTGAGCGTTCTAGAAATAACTTTAAAATAGGCGCATCAGCATCAATGCCTTTGGAAATTGTATACGGATTTGCCTATCTTAAAAAGGCGGCTGCTCATGCCAATTGTGAATTAGGTGTTTTAGCCGAAGATAAACGCGATTTAATTTCAACTGTTTGTGATGAAATTTTAGACGGAAAACATGACGATCAATTTCCATTGGTCATTTGGCAAACAGGTTCAGGTACACAAAGCAATATGAATGTCAATGAAGTAATTGCTAATCGTGCTCATGAAATTGCCGGAAACGTAATAGGTGAAGGCGAAAAGACTATTCAACCTAATGATGATGTAAATAAATCGCAATCCTCAAACGATACTTTCCCAACAGGAATGCATATTGCTTGTTATAAATTACTTATTGAAAATACAATTCCCGGTATTGAAAAATTACGAGATACCTTACATTCTAAGTCAATAGCATTTAAAGATATTGTCAAAATAGGACGTACACATTTAATGGATGCCACTCCATTAACAGTGGGTCAAGAATTTTCAGGTTATGTTTCACAATTAGACCACGGATTAAAAGCCTTAAAAAATACATTAGCACATCTATCTGAATTAGCCTTGGGCGGAACCGCAGTTGGCACTGGATTAAATACACCAAAAGGTTATGACGTGTTGGTTGCAAAAAAGATTGCTGAATTTACGAACTTACCATTTATTACTGCAGAAAATAAATTTGAAGCCTTGGCAGCACATGACGCTATAGTTGAATCACACGGTGCATTAAAACAATTGGCAGTATCAATAAATAAAATAGCCCATGATATTAGAATGATGGCTTCAGGACCTCGATCTGGTATTGGCGAATTGATTATTCCTGCAAATGAACCTGGTTCTTCTATTATGCCTGGTAAAGTGAATCCTACTCAAGCAGAAGCCTTAACTATGGTTTGTGCCCAAGTTATCGGTAATGATATAGCTATTTCAGTTGGTGGTTTACAAGGGCATTATGAACTCAATGTTTTTAAACCTATGATGGCAGCAAACTTTTTACAATCTGCTCGCCTATTGGGTGATGCCTGTACTTCATTTAATGAGCATTGTGCAGAAGGAATTGAAGTAAATCATAAAAAAGTGGTCGAATTATTAAACAATTCATTAATGTTGGTAACCGCTTTAAATACTAAAATAGGATATTATAAAGCCGCTGAAATTGCAAATACAGCACATAAAAATGGAACAACATTAAAAGAAGAAGCTATTCGTTTAGGCTATGTAACCGAGGTGCAATAT
>CAZHYX010000249.1:0-4676 GCA_964536675.1 uncultured Flavobacteriaceae bacterium | reverse complement strand
CCTAAAATTTTTAAAAATTCATACCAATCACCATTTAAAAATATGTAGAAATATTTAGACTATGAAATTACAAAACATCATTATTCCATTCGTTATTATTTTACTAGCTAGTTGCCAAACAAAGAAAAAAGAGGTTTTACAAGAACAAAAAAATGCTTATTCGTTTTTTGTAGGTACCTATACGAGTGGAGAGAGTCAAGGTATTTATAAATATACATTACAGACAGATGGGTCTTTACATCTTATTGGTTTAGTAGCTCAGTCTGATAATCCATCTTTTTTAACCAAGAGTGTTGATGGTAAATTCTTACTTGCAGTAAATGAGGTTAGTAATAAAGATACCGTTGGCAGTGTTGAATCTTATTTAATTCAAGGCGATAGTTTAAGACTAATCAACCGCAGTTCTTCGGGTGGTGCACATCCGTGTTTTGTATCAATAAATGAAGATGGTTATATATTGACTGCAAATTATACAGGTGGTAGTATTGGTTTGTTAAAACTAAATACAAAAGGTGAATTGTCAGATTTATTAGATGTACAGCAGCATACTGGTAATGGTGTTACTGAACGACAAGATGCACCACATGCAAATTCTGCTTGGTTTACACCGGATAAAACTATTATTTCTGTTGACTTAGGTACAAACGGACTTTGGTTTTCACGGATAGATACTGTGTCTCAAAAATTGATACCTACTGATCAACAACATTTACAAATGGCATTGGGTAACGGCCCACGTCATTTGACTTTTCACCCTAATAAAAAATGGATCTATGTCTTAAATGAACTCAGCAGTACAGTGACAATAGTACATAAAAACGATAAAGGCAAGTATGAAAAAGGAGCGTCTATTTCAACTTTACCAGACAATTTTGAAGAGCTTAATACTGGTGCAGACATCCATATTTCATCAGATGGGAAATTTTTATATGCTTCAAATCGAGGACATAATAGTATTGTAATCTATCAGGTAAACAAACTTGATGGCTCTTTAGCTTTAATAAGTCATGAATCTATCAAAGGAGATGCGCCACGAAATTTTTCATTATCACCTGATGAAAATTATCTATTGGTAGCCAATCAGCTTACAAATAATATAGTCTCCTTTAAAAGAGATAAAACAACTGGTTTACTACAATTTGTAGATGAAATAGAAGTACCAGCGCCTGTTTGTATTTTGTTTTAAGCAAAGTTATTAAAAAATTAGAAGAGAAAAATATCTAAATGGGAGAAACAAAACTAACAAGAATCAATAAGTACCTTAGTGAAGTAGGTTATTGCTCTCGAAGAGCAGCTGACAAATTGATTGATCAAGGTCGTGTTACTATCAATGGTATTGTGCCAGAAATGGGAACAAAAATTGCGCCTAAAGATGAAGTACGAGTTGATGGTGAATTGATTTCAACTCCTAAAGAAAAATCAATTTACATTGCTTTTAACAAACCTGTTGGAATCGTTTGTACGACCGATACAAAAGTAGAAAAAGATAATATTATTGATTATATCAATTATCCATCTCGTATTTTTCCAATTGGTCGTTTAGACAAACCCAGTGAAGGTTTAATATTCCTAACCAATGATGGTGATATTGTCAATAAAATCTTACGTGCAAGAAACAATCATGAAAAGGAATATATAGTTACTGTAAACCATCCTATAACTAAAAAATTTATTAATAAAATGAGTAATGGAGTTCCTATTTTAGATACTGTTACACGTAAATGTAATGTTGTGCAATTTAGTAAAACTCAGTTTAAAATTATTTTAACACAAGGATTGAACAGGCAGATTCGTAGAATGTGTGAGTACTTAGATTATAGAGTTCTAAAATTAAAACGTGTACGAATTATGAATATATCTCTTGATACTGCGGTTGGTAAATGGAGGCATATAACAGATAAAGAGCTCAAAGAAATTAATAGGTTGGTATCAGAATCATCAAAAACTCATAATGATTAAAATTTATAACCCTTCCGTCCACGCTTTAGCATGACCACCTTCCCTTATCAAGGGAAGGAGTTTAATTCTAACTCACCTCAAATTTTTAGAATAAATTCACTCATATTATAAAACTCATAATACTTGAAGCCAGAAGATTGAAAATATAGGTAATAATTGATCTTTAAAAAAATAATATTTCATCCAACTGTCACTCTGAGCACATTAGAAGGCTAAGAAACATAATGGTAAAGCGTGACCACCTTCCCTTACTAAGGGAAGGAGTTTGATTCTAACTCACCTCAAAGCCATAGAACAAAACTATAATTAAAACTCTTTATAGAATTTAAACCAAGGGATATAATTCCAAAAAAAAATCCTGCTTTTCAGCAGGATTTTACACTTTTCCTTCTCCTATATAATTTAAAAAGGTTAGTTTCCTTTCTTAAAATCTTCTAAAAATTTGGCCAATCCTATATCTGTTAGTGGGTGATTTAATAATCCGTAAATTGCTTTTAATGGCCCGGTCATTACATCAGCGCCTATTTTAGCACAATCCATTATATGCATGGTGTGACGTATAGAAGCTGCAAGTATCTGCGTATCAAATCCATAATTATCATAAATTAATCTAATCTCAGATATTAGACCTAATCCGTCTGTAGAAACATCATCTAATCGTCCAATAAAAGGAGACATATAAGTAGCTCCTGCTTTGGCAGCAATTAATGCTTGTCCGGCAGAGAACACAAGCGTAACATTTGTTTTAACACCTTTATCTGAAAAATATTTACAAGCTTTAACACCATCTTTTATCATAGGTAGTTTTACCACAATTTGAGGATTCAAAGCAGCTAATTCTTCACCTTCTCTAATCATACCATCAAAATCGGTTGCAATTACCTCAGCACTTACATCACCATCTACAATCTCACAAATAGCTTTATAATGATTCATTATATTCTCCTTACCTGTAATTCCTTCTTTAGCCATTAATGACGGATTGGTAGTAACACCATCTAAAACACCTAATTCTTGCGCTTCTCTAATCTGGTCTAAGTTTGCTGTATCTATAAAAAATTTCATTTATTCTAATTGTTTTGACAAATATAAAGTTTCCTAAAAATGTGGGTATGAAGATAACGCGTAATTTATTAACATGTTATACGTGATATGTTATTAAGTTATTAAGTTATTGATTATTAGTGTATTATTTAAATAGCTATCTGAAAAAATTTAAGTAAAGGTGGCTCTAGTTTAAAGCGGTATTATTTTTATTAACCACAAGGAGCACAGATATTTACACAAAGTCCGCAAAGAATTATTTCTATTTTTCTTTGTCCCTTACAGCCTTAGTGTTCTTAATGGTTAAACAAAAAGGATAGCAACACTACTTTAAACTAATATCTTACATCTTAAAATGATTCATCAGCATTTTTTCATATACCTTATCGGGAAGAATACGTTTCAATATGATAGAAAATTTCTGCATAAAATCGCCTACTTTATAATGAACTTTAGGTTTTGAGGTATTTATAATCTTATAGATTGCTGTTGCCATTTGAATGGGATTACCTCCACTGTCAACATGTGAATCCATTAAATTAAGATTTTTCTGATAAACCTCTTTATAAGGAGAATCTTCAAAAACCGGAGTATGATATCTTCCGGAAGCTATATTGGTAGCAAAATCGCCCGGTGCAACATTGCAAACTTCAATTCCAAAGCTTTTCACTTCCATACGAATAGCTTCAGTGGCTATTTCTAAAGCACCTTTGGTAGCAGAATATATTCCCCGAAAGGGTAAACCCATATAACCGGCAATAGAAGTAATATTAATGATCAATCCGTTTTTTTGTTGACGCATTTGTGGCAAAACTCCTTTCATCACATCAATAGCTCCAAAAAAATTGGTATCGAATACCTTACGCATTTCATCTGTAGGTGTATCTTCAATAGATCCTGTAATTCCCATCCCTGCATTATTGATAAGCACATCTAGCCTACCTTCATTTGTAATGACTTTATTAATTGCCTGAGAAATGGTTTGAATATCATTAACATCTAAAGCAACCAATTTAAATTGGTGGTCTGTTATATTTTGTGGATTTCTACTGGTACCATAAACAATAAATCCTTTTTGGCTTAGAAATTCACCGACAGATTTTCCGATACCTGAAGAACCACCGGTAATTAAAACAACTTTAGACATTATTCTTATTAAAAGATTTAAAATTAAAGGGTTCAATACTTTATAAGGGATAAGTAAATAAATACGCCGATAATATAAACAGTAATTATATGTTTATCAACCATCTAAAACTCTCTACCTTGTCAGTTCGAGCGCAGTCGTGAACGGTATTTTAAAATAAGGTCTCGACTGCGCTCGACCAGACAGTTAATCACAAAAATACATTATTTGTAATTATGTAACAAAATATTTGTTTGAGGTACTAATGAAGTGAAATTAGAAACTCTGTTGGATGAGATCCCGATAGTTATTGGGATTATTAAACTATTTTGAAAAAATAGCTTAATAAAAATGGGCAAGCGACCTACATCACACCGCTACGACCTAATACCTTTGCTGCATTCCTGCTCTGGAGGATTCAAAGGGAGCTGGTTGTGTAGAACTTGCCCGCACAAAAATACAACCTATTTCTAATTTCACAATAGTTTTTATGAAATTTTAATTGATAAAATGGAATAAAAAAATAAAGAACTATTAGAAGTTCACT
>CAZHYX010000248.1:0-4677 GCA_964536675.1 uncultured Flavobacteriaceae bacterium | reverse complement strand
CATGGAGTAGGGCCAATTGCAACTATGTGTAATATTAATAGAGGTAATAGGTTTATGTCTTTAACATCAAATGCAAGTAAAGGTGTCGGACTAAATGATTATATTATTAAAAATGGAGGTGAAAATCATCCAAATGCCAAATTAAAGTTTAAACAAGGCGATGTGATTACATCAACTATTGAAACCGCTAATGGTGAAACAATGATTATTACACATGACACTAATTTACCTAGACCCTATTCATTAGGCTTTAGAGTACAAGGTACAAACGGATTATGGGAAGATGATTGTAACAGGATTTATATTGAAGGAAAATCTGAACCCCATCAATGGGACACGGCAGATGATTGGTTAAAAAAATATGATCATCCATTATGGAAAAAATATGGTGAATTGGCTTCAGAGTCAGGTCATGGCGGGATGGATTTTTTTATCATACATGCCTTTGTTGAATCTGCAAAATTAAATATTAAACCATCTATAGATGTCTATGATGCGGCTGCTTGGAGTGCTATAACACCTCTATCTGAATTATCTATTGATAATAATGGAGAACCTCAAGATTTTCCAGATTTCACAAGAGGTAATTGGATTAATAGAAAACCATACGATTGGATAAAAGATAGTTTTTAATTTTATTAAAAAATAATATATACTAAATTAAAAAATCATGAAATATATCTTACTAAATTTTATCTTAATACTATTTATTATTAGTTGTCAGAAAGACGATGAAGGAAATCCTGAAGAAAATAATACAACAAAAATTACTTATCAAGCTTCAAATGAGGTTATTCTGAATCCAGAAAGAGGATTTATGCATACTTGGCCAGTGTATTCTGAAGGAAACCCAGTAGTTGTTACAACACTCAATAGCTTAAAAAATGAAAAAGTGAGCCTTGTTTTAAGACTATACTATTTAGAAAATTTTAAAACGACTGCTTTGAGTCAAACTCAATTGAATTTGATTACAACAGATTTAAATAGGTTTCGCGATGCTGGAATAAAATGTGTTTTACGTTTTGCTTATACTGATCAAATAGACGGTGCTGACGCTTCATTTGAAATTGTTGAGACACATTTAAACCAACTCAAACCAATTTTTGAAGAAAATGCAGACGTTATTGCATTTGTTCAAGCAGGTTTCATTGGTGCTTGGGGTGAATGGCATGCTTCAACCAATGGATTAACCTCTTTAGAAAACAAAAGATTGGTGTTAGATAAATTATTAGAAGTATTTCCAGTAGATATTAAAATTCAATTGCGAACACCTTTATTAAAACAAGATATTTTTGATTATTCAACAGCTATAGGAACAGATGTTGGGTATGGTACAACAAATATTGCACGAGTAGGCTTTCATAACGATTGTTTCATGGCAAGTGCTAATGATTATGGTACGTATCAAAATGTAATGGAAGAAAAACTTTACATCAGTAAAGAAGCCCTTTTTGTGCCAACTGGAGGAGAAACTTGTCCACCAACTGACGTGCCTATGGCAAGCTGTACTACTGCAAAAGATGAAATGACACTATTAAAATGGACTTACCTTAATCTAGATTATTTTATGCCTGTATTACAAGGTTGGAGAGATAATCTTTGCTTTGAAGATTTTGAAAGAAAATTAGGCTATAGATTAGCCTTACATTCTTCAACTTTAAAAAAAGAAGTTATGGCTAATGGAGTTTATGAATTAAACGCCACTATCAATAATTTGGGCTTTGCTCCTGTATATAATCGTAAAAATACTTTTTTGGTATTTCGTTCTGAGAATGGTACAACATATAATAAAAAATTAGATTTTGATATACGTCATGTAATACCAAAAGTTAGTTTTCAATTATCTGAATCAGTTTCTCTCTCAGATATTCCTACTGGAAAGTATGACCTTTTATTAAAAATTGAAGACTCAAATGAAAAACTATCCGAAAGACCTGAATATCACATCCAATTAGCAAATTCTAACCTTTGGGAAGCTTCAAAAGGACTTAATAAGTTATTACATACTATCACTATTAAATAAATTTATAAATTAAAAAATAACAATCATGAAAAAAACAAAATTACTTTACTATTTGATGATAATAGTATTATTTACTGGATGCTCTTCAGATGATACTAGTAATGGAGGTGTAAAGCCTACTGCTGATTTTTCATTTACAAATGATGGTAGCACATTTACATTTACCAATCTCTCTACCAATGGATCTACTTACAGATGGGATTTTGGAGACCTTTATTTTACCTCAGAGGAAGAAAATCCTATTTATACCTATACTATCGGGGGAGAATTATTGGTTTCTTTAACAGTAATTAATGAATCTGGAGGTGAAGATTATATCTCTAAGGCTATTATTGCACCTGAAATAATAATAATTGATATTCAAATTGATGGTGAATTTGAAGATTGGGAAGATGTTGAGGTAGCTTATGATGAAAGTGCTTCTGAAACTGGTTCAATGCAAAAAATAAAAATTTGGGGAGGCGGAGAAAATATAAACGTCTATTTAGAAGGTAATACAACTATGCTTATCGAGTTAGTAGATATATTTATTGATTCTGATGGTGATTCATCTACAGGATTTCTTAGCTGGCAATGGCCTAATGGATCTGGAGCAGATTACTTATTTGAAGGACCATTATTAAGTAATTCATGGGGAGCTTTTTATGAACATGCTGATCCTGCAGGAGGTTGGGCTTGGAATGCGATAGCGGGCTCTGGAGTTAACATGATTTCTTCAGGAATAGTTAACGTTTCAAGTGATGTCAATGCCATAGAGTTTAGTATTCCTAAATCTCAACTAGGAGAATTGGGAGATACTATAGGATTTGCTTTTACTGAACTAACCGGCGGATGGGCTCTTGTAGCTAGTTTTCCCGAAGTAACTGCTACTAGTTCTTTTGTAACAATAGAACTTTAAATATTAATTTGAGTTAGTTATACCTTGGTAGATTATTAATCTTCTAAAGATGCTACCAAGGTTGCTTTTAAATTGAATAAATTTAGCTTGTATACTTCCCTTTCAAGCTTACTAGGAAATAGATTTTGCTACGCAAACATCATGAGTTCCAACCCAAGAATCATATTTTATTGTCCGCTAAGCTGATTGTATAAGAGAATATTAAAAGAATATTTTGAAATTATGAGTTAATTCATCTTAATTTCTTAGTTGCTGATATCTTCTTACTTAAATATTTTAAATCTTGTTTAAAATTAAATGGATAAATCTTTTACAAATAATAATAGATTAATGTCAGTTGATGTACTAAGAGGCTTTGATATGCTAATGATAATTTTTGCTGATCGGTTTTTTAGCGACTTACATGAAGGGGCACAAACAAAATTAACAGGTGTTTTATCAAGTCAGTTTGAACATCCTGAATGGTTTGGTTTTCATTTTTATGATATTATTATGCCTTTGTTTCTTTTCCTAGTTGGGGTTGTAATTCCTTTTTCAATGCACAAAAGAATAAATCAAATTAATTATAAAATTAAGTTATACCCTCATCTAATCCGTAGATTTATAATTCTATTTATTTTAGGATGGATTGTTCAAGGTAATTTATTGTACTTAGATATTGAAAAGTTTCAAGTTTTTAGCAATACACTTCAGGCTATTGCTGTGGGCTATTTATTTTCATGTATAGCATATATTCATTTAACTAACAAAGTTAGGTATATGCTCTTTGTTTTATGCCTTGTTATATATGTAGTACTATTAGAAGTTGTTAATATTCCAGGAATTGGCAACAGCGAATTACTACCAGACAAAAACCTTGCACTTTATATAGACCATTATGTTTTTGGTCGTTTTGATGATGGTTATCAATATACTTGGTTGTTAACAGGATTTGGATTTATTGCAACTACACTTTCTGGTGTTTTGCAGGAGAATTACTTCGCTCAACTTTACCGAGAGAGAAAATAGTAATCTATCTTTCTGTAATTGGTGTCTTCGGAGTGTTATTAGGGTTGTTATTAAATGTTAGGCATCCAATTATCAAAAAAATATGGACAAGCTCTTTTGTCTTATTAACATCAGGAATATGTTTTCTTTTACTCGCTCTATTTTATTGGATAGTTGATGTAAAAGGATATAAAAAATGGGCATATCCTTTAAAAATTATAGGAGTCAACGCAATTACAGCATATGTTATTTCATATATAATAGACTTTCCACAAATTGCCAAACAATTTCTTTTTGGCTTTGAACAATTTATAGGTGCTTATTACAATGCTTTTACAACTTTAGGAGGGTTTGGAATACTTTATCTGATATTATGGTACATGAATAAAAACAAAACTTACATTAAAATATAACTATATGAAAAAACCGTATTAACACTTAAAACTAAATTTTTATTAACACTTAAAACAAAACTAAATTATGAAGAATTTAATTATTAATTATCGTATTTTTAAATCAATCGTTTTTGATAAAAAATTATCAATGATTGCCTTAACTCTTTTCTTAATACTAGGATTTATTGATAAAAGTCAAGCTCAAACTCGACAAACAATTTTATATGTTGATGCTAGTTACACCGGTAGTACGGCTTCTAATGGAACTGAAGCATTTCCGTTTACTACAATTCGATCCGCCCTAGATTATAGAGGTAATGTTCAAGGCATAGCTGGTATGGAGTCAGATGAAGAGATTGTTGTAAAAGCAGGTA
>CAZHYX010000247.1:0-4755 GCA_964536675.1 uncultured Flavobacteriaceae bacterium | reverse complement strand
TCATTACTTAGATTTTTTATAGATAGCGGTGAAGAGCTCTCTAAATTACACCATTTATTTAAAAAAGAATCTCCCATTTTATGAAACAAATAATAAGGAGCGGAAGGGTAAAGTACAAGACCGATTTGCCCGAAAGCACCTTTGATTTCAATACCGACTTCTACATTATAAATTTGACCTGCAACTTGTAATCTTGAATTTGGCTGAATAATTTGATTATTAATATGAAGTGTTGGAATATCATTATAGATATTAATCACTAATGGAAACCCAGTAGGAAAAGCAGGATATATGACATCAATATTAGCTTTTGATTCACCTTGGATAATAGCGACGACATACTGCTTTAATTCTTGAGGTATTTTATAATCTAATTTAGTTGCAAAAGACTTTATCATTTTTATTAGAAGTTCTTTAAAGAGGAATATGATTTGATGTCCGAATTTTACAATACATGAGTAAACATAAAATATACCTTGCCAAGTTATAAAAATTATTTAAGAAAGTTTAATAGTTAGCTATGCACAGCAAATTTTATATACCAATTTTAAGAGTTGGGGTACTGTTAATGTATATTTATTTTTTACCTAAATTAACAAGTCAAAATCAAATAACATTCCGGCAATTATCCGTTAAAGAAGGGTTATCACAAAATAGTGTTGTATCTGTTGCTCAAGATAGTATCGGATTTTTGTGGATAGCAACCCAGAATGGATTAAACAAATATGACGGAAAATATTTTACCAATTACCCTTTTAATTTTATAGACATTACAAGACCCACTTATAGTAATTTAGGAAAAGTGTATGTAGATAGACGAGGAAAAGTTTGGATAATTCCAATAGATAAAACGCTACATAGTTATAACGCTATATCCGATACATTTGAACCATTTGAAGGAATTACGGATGCAAGTGTTATCTATCAAGACAATGATTACAATTATTGGATAGGAACCTATAACAAAGGGCTATTCTTTATTGACAATTTAACAAAAAAAATCTCAAATATAATCCCTCAAAACCAAGTTAATGGAATAATATACAGCATTAGTCTTCAAGATAATGATGAAATACTTCTTAGCGTAGATAAAAAAATTATTGAAGTAAATATAAACACAAAAAAATTTAACATTGTAAATCCCGAAACATTATTTGGTCAACCCATAAATGAAAATTTTAGTGTTAGTGTTATGGATGCTACTGCCAAACAATGGGTTGGTACTTTTGGTAATGGTTTATACTATAGGTATCCAAATAAAAACACATTTTATAGAATTTCAGATTTATCATTTTCAGACCCACTACCAATTAATATCAATATTATTGACCTATATTTTGATAGTAGGGATAGACTTTGGGTAGCAACTTATGGTAGCGGATTATATATGATAAATTTTAAAACAAAAAAGATTCAACATTTTAGTGCAGAAAAACACAACCCTAGAGCCTTACATTATAATGATGTTTTATGTATTTATGAGGATTATACCGGAACTCTCTGGTTTGGTACAGATGGAGCTGGCTTGAGTTATTATGATGAGTACCTAGAAAAATTTAATTCGTTTACCAATCTAGAAACGCCAGAGAACATCAGTATAGATGTGGTTAGAGCTATAACGCTTGATAATGATGAAAATATCTGGATTGGCACTTCTGGAAAGGGGCTAACACAATATGAACCTTCAACCAATAGTTGGAGAACTTTTACGATGTTAAATTCAGGCCTTCCTTCTAACAGGATAATGAGTTTATTAGTTGATAAAGACAATGATTTATGGATTGGCACTCAAGGCGGAGGGCTTACAATTTATGATAAAGAAGGAAGGTTTATCGATTATTCTCAAAATTCTAATAGAACTTTATCAGCAAAAACAATTTGGGATATTTTTAAAGATTCTAAAGATCAAATATGGTTGGCAACTAGAGATGAAGGACTTATTCAATTTGATAAAAATAAAGGTATTATTAAAAATTATAACCTCGCTAATACAGAATTATTTAGTAATAATATTAGGGTAATTACAGAAGGTGACAAGGGTTTTTTATGGCTAGGTACTGAAGGGAATGGCATTGCAAAATTTGATGTTGATAATGAAAAGATCATAGTATATCAAGAACAAAAAGAGACAAACTCTTTATCAAGCAATAGTATTAAATCGTTATATTATGATGTAAATGATGTGTTATGGATAGGTACTAATAACCACGGATTAGATGCCTATGATACAAAAGAAAAAAAATTCTATAATTATACGGTCAATGAAGGCTTGTCAAATAATGTGATCTATGCTATTTTACCCGATGATAAAGGTTTTTTGTGGTTAAGTTCAAATAAAGGAATTTCAAAATTTTCAATTAATAATTCATCGTTTGATACTCCTACAATAATCAATTATAATAATTATGCCGGCCTAGCCACAGAATTCAATACCGGAGCTTATTTTAAAGATGAAAAAAAGGGGAACTTATATTTTGGCGGATTAGATGGATTTTATTGGTTTAATCCTAATAGTATCAAAGAAAACAAAATATTAGCTAAAACAGCAATAACAAGTTTTGAGGTTTTAAACAAACCATACCCTATTACTTTAGGAATGAAATTAAAACACAACGAAAACACAATTTCGTTTACCTTTTCAAGTTTGCAGTATTCATTACCACAAAAAAATCAATATCAATATAAATTGCTTAACTATGATGAGGATTGGATTCATAATGCAAATAATAATTTTGCTCGTTATACACACTTACCATCAGGCGATTATCAATTTCAGGTAAGATCAAGCAATTATGATGGCGTTTGGAACGAAATACCAGAGGTCTTTAATTTCTCAATAACAGCACCTTGGTATTATAATACTTTTGCAAAAATTATATACGCATTGCTATTTTTAATGACAATTTTAGGAGTTTACTCCTATTTAAAATGGCGTTGGGCAATGCAATTAGACTTGCAACTTAAAGAAGAAGAAGCACAACGATTTAAAAAATTAAATGATTATAAGTCAAAATTATATACTGATATTGCTCATGAGTTTAGAACGCCACTAACCTTAATTGCAGGTCCAATAGATAACAAACTTACTGAGGGAAATCTCTCAGGTTACGATTATACTAATTTTTCTACTATAAAAAGAAATACAAATAGATTAACGGCTTTGGTAGATCAACTATTACAATTGGCCAAACTTGAAAAAGGAAAATTTAGGCTTAAGGTTTCTAAAGGAAATTTAGGCTTGTTTTTACATACCATTGCACAATCATTTGAATATATAGCTGATTCAAAAAAAATTAAATATGGTATTAATATTGACCCTATAATAGCTGCTTGGTATGACGAAGATGTTATTGAAAAAATTGTAACCAATTTACTTTCAAATGCTTTTAAATACACATCAGAAAATGGACGCTGTGAGTTTACCGTTTCTACAACCGAAAATAAGGTGCTAATTTCAGTAAAAAATACAGTTGAAAATTTAGCAGAGTTGCAACTAGAAAATTTATTTACTCGATTTTACCAAAAAGATGAATATGCTGAAGGTGCTGGGGTTGGTTTATCTTTAGTCAAAGAGTTAGTAAAGTTATATAAAGGTAAAATTAAAGTACTTTCAGAAGATAATAATAGTATACATTTTAAAGTTACGCTTCCTGTTGATAAAAATGCTTTTCATAAAAAAGATATTATCAAAGCTTTAAAGCAAGAACAATTAAACAAGCAAGGATATAACAGTATTGACCTCACTTCTAATATTTCTCAAAAAGAAAATGGAGAGTTGCCAATTTTATTACTGGTTGAAGATCATGATGAGGTACGTGCCTTTATAAAATTATCACTAAGGCATCAATACCAAATAGTAGAGGCTAAAAATGGTAAAGAAGGGATAAAAAAAGCCATTGAACACATACCCGATATTATTTTGTCTGATGTAAGAATGCCTGTAACAGATGGTATTGAACTATGTAATGTCTTAAAAACAGACGAACGTACCAGCCACATTCCTATTATATTATTAACTGCAGGCACAGGTGAAGAAAATGAGTTAAAAGGCTTACAATCTGGTGCAGACGATTTTATTACCAAACCATTTAAATTACGTGTTCTTGAGAAACGTCTTGCTAATTTAATTGAAGTAAGAAAAGCATTGCGAAATAGATATAGTCAAGAGTTTATTTTAAAACCTACTGATATATCCATAACCTCTACTGACGAATCTTTTTTAAATAAAGTACAGAAAATTATTGATAATGATTTCGAAAACCCTGACTTTAATGCAGTAACCTTTAGTAAAAAAATTGGAATGAGCAGAATGCAATTACACAGAAAATTATTAGCCTATACGGGGCTTTCAACTTCAGCATTTATACGTTCACAACGCTTAAAACAAGCACTTCATATTTTAAAAACATCTGATGCTACTATAAATGAAATTGCCTATACAGTAGGCTTTAATACTCCTTCTTATTTTATCAAATGTTTTAAAGAAATCTATAAAAAAACGCCTTCTGAATATTTACAATCAGTTGATATGTAGATAATTATAATAGATGTTACATTTCTTGCATACTTTGTTACATACCTAGTATTCAGTTAACAGGTATGCCTATACTTTTGGTCTCATAATTATTAAAAATAAATATTATGAAAGTAAAAGGGATACTACTAATTATGGCATTACTATTATGTGGTGTGAGTGCAGAAGCACAATTTTGGAAAAAAATTAAAGAAAGAGTAAAAGAAGGAGTTGAGGAAGCT
>CAZHYX010000246.1:0-4814 GCA_964536675.1 uncultured Flavobacteriaceae bacterium | reverse complement strand
CTACAACAAAGTATATCTTCTACTTTGGCTACGATTACTAAACTACATTCTCATCTAAGAGAAGAGTTTGTAAAGTACGGAAAAATATATAATGATGAAAATAAAATTATCAACAAACCTGAAGCTAAAGAAATTAGAAAATTTATTCAAAAATTTCATGCAAAAGAAAAATTTATATACTATGCTGTAGTCTGTTTTAAAAAGAAAACTGATGGAAAAGTAGAATTACAAACCCTAAAGAAAAATAATATAAAAGAAGCTATATTTATATCATCTTTAGATAAAAAAGAAAATCTTAAAGCCATATCATCCGTTAGTAGCTTGAACAAAACATTAAAGCATACGATACTTGTACCTTTCTCAAATCTTGATTATATTGAAAAATTAGAAAATATTGCTCTTGAAAGTTTTCTATTCAAAAGTAAAAAATATATTTTTAATTTTGCTCTTGATTATCCAGACATATATACAGGTAAAATATTTCAAAAAAAGTCGATTCAACTTTTAAGTTTTAACAGTACAAATCATCTAAGTGGAAAATGTGAACATTGTAATGGTCATGGAGAAATTGAAGATATTAATTTAGAGTTGTTGATTTCTAAAGATAAAAATTTAGATGAAGACTTTCTAAACCTAGAAGACAATGGTAAAGGAGCATATAAATATGTTAATATTCGTCCTTCATCTCTTCAAGAAATTCTTAAAAAACAAAATATATCTTTAAATCAAACGTATTATAGTTTAAGTACAGAAGAACAAGTCATGCTCAATAATGAAATTTATCCAAAAATATTAAAGCATCAAGGAAAAGTATCTATTTCTAAATTTATACAAACTATTGAATGTTCTGTTTGTAAAGGTACACGAGTAAACTATAAAGCAAATGCTGTAAAACTATATGGGGTTAGTATTAGTGAAATATTAAACTTTACAGTCGATAAACTTTATAATTTTTTAGAAGATAAAATTTTACAGAATAAAAAAATTATGACAATTTTAAACTCCATTCAAAAAGCAACACTGGGCTATTTATCTTTATATAGAACAACCAATACATTAAGTGGTGGAGAGCTTCAAAGATTAAAATTCGCAATAGAATTAAATAGTGAATATAAAGACCTACTTTACATTTTAGATGAACCCTCTACAGGATTACATCCATACAATAATCATCAAATGATAAGACTTATTCAAAACCTTAGAGATAAAGGTAATACCATTATTATTAGTGAACATAATCATGAATACATTAAAAATAGCGATAATATAATAGAATTGGGAGAAGGAGCTGGGGAAGAAGGTGGAGAGATTATTTTTACTGGAAAAACTAAAGATTTTAATGATAGAGGCTTTGTACGAAAAAAATTAAATATTAATCTTGAAAATTCAATTAAGTTAGTAGGAGTTAGCTCTAATAATATTATAGATGAAGACTTTATAATACCTTTAAACTGTTTAGTTTCAATTAGTGGTATTAGTGGTAGTGGGAAATCAAGTTTAATTCATGAAGTTTTAGTGCCTACTATTAAGCAATATATTAATGATAAAACTTTTAACCCTTCCCTTGTTAAAAAAATTACAAATATAGATGCCATTAAATCTATTATTGAACTTACGCAGTCCCAAATAGGACTTAACTCACGTTCTATAGTCGCAACTTACTTGGGTATATTTGATAAAATTAGAGATATTTATGCAAACCTTGATATAGCTAAAGAGTTCAAATTTGAAAAGAGTCATTTTACTTTTAACTCCAGTATTGGTGCGTGTGAAACTTGTTTAGGTACAGGAGAAGTTAATCAATTGGTTTGTCCAAACTGTCTAGGAGAAAGATACAAAGCAGAGATACTAGATATTAAAAATAAAGAATTAAACATTATTGAACTTCTTAGTCTTCAAGTCAATAAGTTAGGACATGTATTCGAGGATAAAAAATTATTTTTTGCAATTGAAACCTTGGAAAAACTAGGGTTATCTCATATTTCATTAGGAAGAACAACTCCCACTTTAAGTGGAGGGGAAGCCCAACGATTAAAGTTGGCAAAAATATTAATAGAAAGTTATCATAAAATTAAAAAAGGTAGTTTCTTATTTATTTTAGATGAACCAACTACAGGATTAAATGAAAAAGATATATCTAAAATTTATGCTATATTTGATGAAATCTTATCTTTTAACAATTCAATTATTGTTATTGAACATAATCAAGAACTAATTAAAAATAGTGATTTTATTATTGACATTGGTATTGGGAGTGGAAAAGATGGTGGGAAAAATCTTTTTTCTGGCACCTTTGATGATTTACTAAAACATAAAACATCATTAACAGCCAAAGCTTTTAATAATAAATTTGAGAAGCTAGAGAATATTGAAATCAATAAAAATAGCTTATTGTCTAAAATATATGAACAGCAGAGTGCACCTAGTTGTAATAAATTTTATTTAGATGAGCATCATTTTAAAATAGAAAAGGAATTTTCTGAAAAATATGAAGTTCAAACGGATAATCAATACCATAAATATTTTAAAGAAAAGAATGATTTATTTAATTTTATCCAACAGTTAGGTAATATAGAAATATCTTTCAATCCTTATGTTACTGAATTATTTAAATACAAAATTGTACCCATAAGCATAAAAAAAGAAAAACTAAAGCAACTAATAAAACTAGGCTTTGAAATAAAGGCAAAAGACTATACTCTTAATGAGTGGGAATATAGAATCAAAACAGACAGTATTGAAAAGGCTTATAGCTTTGGTAATGGATGGATAAGTATAAAAAGTAAAAATATTAACTATGAACTTTTTACAAGATTAGTGTCTTTCCAAAATCATATTATTGGAATCCCTACCATAGATGAAAGAACCTTCAACCTATATTTAAATTCATGTATTTATTGTAACGGAACAGGAGTTCTTCCATCCTATGATATTGATGCTATCATCAAAGATAAAAATAAATCTATATTAG
Source organism: uncultured Flavobacteriaceae bacterium (assembly GCA_964536675.1). Taxonomy (GTDB): domain Bacteria; phylum Bacteroidota; class Bacteroidia; order Flavobacteriales; family Flavobacteriaceae; genus Aureibaculum. Next base: position 1,843 of record CAZHYX010000246.1, on the reverse strand, counting down.
ATGAAGGATTTTTTCAAGATAATATAAAATTTAGTCTAAAAAGTATTATCAATAAATTTGAGAAAGAAAATTTATTTGATTTAAGTAAACCATTTAATCTATTATCTGAAGAGACTCAAAATATACTTTTATTTGGATTTAAAGAGTATAAATTTTTAAAACCAAAAGGTAGACCACATGCAATAACCGATTATTTTAGATGGCAAGGAATTTACCATTATGTTTATAGTGATTTAAAAAAGATAGAAGCTTTAAAAAATACAAAACTTATAAAAGAACATAACAATTGTCCATTTTGCACTAAAGGATTTAAGAATGAAGTACTCTACTATAGAGTAAAAAATAAAAGTGTTTCTGATTATCTTTAAATAGGAGCCATTGGCCCCTACAAGTGAAGCAATAGACATTGAAAAATATAAGAATGGTATTCTGCTATAATATTTTAATAATTAAGACAAGGCATAAGGTATGAAAAGAGACATAGCACTAGATATTTTACGTCAGTACAAGACGGACAACTTAGATAAATACGGCATTTTATCTATGGTCATATTTGGTTCGGTGGCTAGAGATGAAGCTCGAAATAGTAGCGATGTGGATGTCTGTATACAAACCAAGGTACCAAACATGTTTAATATTATACATATAAAAGATGAGTTGCAAACATTGTTTTCTACTAAAGTGGACATCATAAGAGTACGAGATAAAATGAATCCATTTTTAAAAAAACGTATTGAAAAAGATGCTATATATGTATGATAAAGAACTAGTAATTGAAATATTGACTCAAATATCAGATGCTGGAGAGATTTACTTTGTGTGTGAGAATAAGTTAGGAGAACTAGGTGTAACTATTGATAAAATAAGGGATGATTTAAAGTAAACACTAGACAGGTCTTAAGTCTAACCTTCTAATATCTTTTTTAGATATAATTCACCCATTATAGTATAAGGTTTAAAATGAATTACGATGTCATAGTTATAGGTGGTGGTCATGCAGGGATAGAGGCTTCTTTGGCTTCGGCTAGAATGGGTGTAAAAACACTACTCATTACCATACTAGCAGAACAGATAGGTGCATCTTCTTGTAACCCTGCCATAGGTGGGCTTGCTAAAGGTCACTTGGTGCGTGAGGTTGATGCTTTAGGTGGAGAGATGGGGATATGCACAGACACAACAGGCATACAATTTCGTACACTTAACGCTTCTAAAGGTCCTGCTGTGCGAGGTACTAGAGCTCAGATAGACATGGATAAGTATAGACTGTATATGCGTAATGCGGTGATGAACACTAAAAATTTAGATGTCAAGCAAGAGATAGCAGATGGTCTAGTCGTTGTTGATGCAGTGGTTGAAGGTGTGACTACGCAACTAGGTAACAGCTACAAAGCAAAAAAAGTCATCATCACAGCAGGGACATTTTTAAATGGACTCATACACATAGGCGACAAAAAACAAACCGCAGGTAGACAAGGTGAATTTGCTTCTGTCGAACTAGCAGAGTACATGAAGGGTCTAGGCATAGAAATAGGTAGGCTCAAAACGGGAACGTGTGCAAGGATAGATGCAAAATCTGTAGATACTTCTGTGATGGAAGAACAGCCTGGAGATACACCACCTCCACCTTTTTCATTTCGTACAGACAAAAAGACTTTTAATCCTACGCAGTTACCCTGTTACATCACCTACACAAATGAAGATACCCATGAAATTATAGAGTCAAATTTTCATAGAGCACCTATGTTTTCAGGGCAGATAGAAGGTACGGGACCACGTTACTGCCCAAGCATAGAAGACAAGATAAGCCGTTTTCGTGACCGTCCTCGTCATCAAATATTTGTAG
>CAZHYX010000245.1:0-4836 GCA_964536675.1 uncultured Flavobacteriaceae bacterium | reverse complement strand
TGCTTCTATTGCTGCTGCTGCTGCCAAGGTATGTCCGGTAAATGCTTTTGTAGAACTTATATCAGGAATAGCATCAGTAAAAACTCTTCTAATTGCTTTACTTTCAGATAGGTCATTATTAGAAGTTGCTGTACCATGTGCATTGATATAATCTATCTGTTCAGGTTTTAATCCTGAAATCTTTAATGCTTTTTGCATTGCTAATGTTGCTCCATCACCATTTTCTGAAGATGCTGTTTGATGAAAAGCATCATTGGCATTTCCATAACCGGAAACATAGGCTAATATTTTTTTAGCATCTTTTTCAACTATTTTATCAGATTCTAATATTAAAAAAGCTGCTGCTTCTCCTAAATTTAATCCTTTTCTGTTTTCGTCAAACGGAGCACAATCTGTATCAGATAATATCATCAATGACTTAAATCCGTTAATGGTAAATTTAGACAAACAGTCTGAACCACCAACCACTACTCTATCTAACTTTCCTGCTTTTATTAATCTGGCACCTAACATTATAGCATTGGCTGAGGAAGAACAAGCGGTACTTATTGTAGTGACATAATCGGTAATCCCTAATTGTGCTGCTATTTTCTGAGTTGCGTCTCCGGCATGATGTCCTTCAATATATTTACGGTTCTTTTTATCGGATAAATACTCATAAAAATACTGTTCGGTCTTATCCATACCTCCAACACTGGTTGCAGATATCAATCCTGTTCTACAATCAGAATTATCAGTAATAGTTGCATTAGCTATGGCTTGTTTTGCGGCAATTACACCTAACAATGCTGTTCTTGAATAGTTATTAGAATCAGGTAAATTTAACTGACGGATGAGCTCATCATTACTAAACGATATTTCGCCAACTTTGATAAAGTCTTTATGACGTGTCTTTATTTTTGAAATTTTAGAGATTCCATTCTTACTTTGTATTAACGAATTATAATTTTCTTCAACAGTATTGCCTATTGAAGAAATAATTCCCATACCCGTAATGGCAACTCCTTTATTCATTTATTTTGTTCTGTGTTCTTCAATATAAGTAGCCATCACCTCAATAGATTTGAATATTTTTTTCCCTTCTTTAGGATCAGTTAATTTAATTCCATAATCTTTATCAAGCATTACAATTAGCTCTAGTGCATCAATTGAGTCTAAGCCTAGTCCATCACCAAAAAGTGAATCATCATCTTTTATTTCGTCAATTGTTAAGTCTTCTAAATTTAATTGTTCAATAATTTTCTCTTTCAATTCTTGCTTTAATCCTTCCATTAATTTTAACTTTGATATAATTTGGTTATTTCTTTTGTTGTATGCTTTATTGTTCCTTCTTTTGATACTAAATATAAGAATGCTTCATACTGTTGTTCATCAAATTCAACCCATCCGCAAAGGACTTCATTTGCTTTATTAGCTGATAATAAACTATTCGTATAAGCAACTAAATGTTCTACATTAAAGTTGGCAAAGATAAAAAAACTATTTTCAGAATACAGTTTATGTTTAATACTAATTTCGCCGATACAAATATTTGGCAAGGTATATACAAAAACTGCGGGACTTGGATAATAACTATCTTTATTCTGAATAGATTCTTGGTATTTTCTATCAGTATCTAAACTAGATGATTTGTTAGAAAATACAATCGCTATATTATTATCAACTTCTGTATCTAATCTTTCATTTTTCAATAAAATATCAGCTGTTAAAAATGCCAATTTACTTAAATTATCCATTTTGAAAAATTTCGGATAATCTGTCTTTACAGTTTTGTATGCAGCTTTTATAAATTCTGGAAATTCATTATTTTTATTTTGATATATAGTAGAACCATTTAAAGAAACTGTATTGTTCTTAATATGACAAAATGATTTTATATGATATTCAGTATCTAACACGTTCTACTTCTTTTTGCAAACAAATATGGTATGATAGTCTCCAACACTTATATCTTCTTTAATCATCATTCCTGCATTGCTAACTAATTCTTCCATCTCAGTTGCTTTGTACATTTTACTGTTACCATTTGCCATTACTGTAAAATATATTGATGTGGCTTCTAAAATAAACTTTGCATTATCAAACTTTTGTCTATCGGTATATGTTTCCATGATTAACAATTCAGTATTATCATCCATAGATTGTACAGCGGTTGTTAATATTTTTAGGATTTCTTCTTTAGAGAAACAATCTAAAAACTGGCTCATCCAAATGGTATTGGCACCCGTAGGAATTTGTAATTTCTCATTTGATAACCAATCTATTTCAAAGCCTGAAACTCTATTTTCAAAGCCTGCATTTTTTGTATTATTCAATGCCACATTCAATTGCCCCGGTAAATCAATAATTTTTATGTTAACATCATCACTATATTTACAAGCACTTAATGCAAACTTACCTGTATTACCACCAATGTCAAATATTGTTTTCGGATTGTTTCTAAAGACAATTTCTAAGGCATCATTAAAAACTCCATCAGAATAATGATGATCAAATTCAAACCAAGCTTTTTTAATTTCAGGCGGTAAAGCTGATAAACCTTCATAAACTGTATTCCAATTACCTAATTCTTTTAAGCCTGATGGTTTTCCTGTTTTTATAGACTCTTCTAAATGATATAAACCCTTATAACAAACTTCATTGGTGAAATTTATATTTACATTAACGGTTTCATGAGAATTTAAAAAATAACCAACCTTAGTGATTTCATAATTACCTTGTTCATTTTTAAAAACTATATCAGAACTTTCTGCTATCTCTAACAACACACCAATACCATACTTACTGATTGACAATTCTTTTGAAATATTGTCTAGTGAAATTCCTCCTCTTTTTCTTTTTTCAAAAATAAGGTCTAAGATTCCTAATTTTCTCAGGGAAACTGTGGTTTGGAATACAAATGGAGCAAAAGCTATTCTTTGTGCTGCTTCTAATGCATCTATAGCTTTTAATGATTTTATTGACATGTTATTCTTTTATTAATTTTTATTTGTCTCAAATGTAGTGAAACCCTGCCTTTGCCGGCAGGCAGGTATGCTCTCTGTATGGTCAAATTTTTGGACACTAGTTTCACTGATTCCCACTGATACTGAAATATCCCGATAGCTATTGAGACAACACATATTTTGTTGTTCTGGAAATTTTACGAAACTGACTTTCAGTCAGTCTAACAAAACCTATAACCTTATAATTCATAATGGTTTATTTTTTTAAATAATACTGCTGTATTACATCCTCCAAAACCTGAAGCGGTCTTTAAAAATGTATGTAACTCTGTATTTATATTTTTATTAATCACATTTATTTTTTGTGAAACACCTAATTCATCATAACCTAAAGAAGCGTATAAAGTATTACGGTAAAGTGATTGCATACCGATAAAGGTTTCAACTAAACCTGAAGCTCCTAGTGTATGCCCATAATAACCTTTTAAACTGTTAAGAGGTACATCGCCAAGTTTCATTCTATTCATAGCAATGGCTTCCATCTCATCATTAAATGATGTTGCTGTGCCATGTGCCGAGATATAATCAATGGTTTCTGGCTGAATATTTACTTCAGAAAATGTAGCCAACATACTTCTATACAGACCTTCACCTGTACGTGATGGTCCTGAAATATGATTTGCATCATTACAAGAACTATCACCTAATATTTTAACAGCATCATCTGATTTTAAATCGTTATTGGAAGTGACTAAAACTGAAGCTGCTGCTTCGCCTATAGTTATTCCTGTTCTATTTTTTGAAAATGGTTTACATGGTTTTTCGCTAATGGCTTGAAATGAGTTGAACCCTGATAGAATAAATTCTGAAATCACATCACCACTAACAATCAATGCGTTTTCATACACTCCACTTTGTATCAATCGTTTTGCAATAGCAATTGATAAAATGCCTGATACACAGGCATTTGACACTATAATTGCTTCATTTTGAAAATCGAAAAAATGTTGAATCTGCTTCCCTAATTCGGATAAATAAACTCTCTCTTTTGGAAATTCTGATTCCGAATCAAGAACATCAACATTTCCTTTAGTAGTAGAAATTATCAGTGCTGTTTTCTTTGTGAGTTCAACATTAGATTTTTCAATTACATCGTTTAATGATATAATCATCATCTTTTCTAAACGAGTATATTCTTTTGTGTTTCCTAGTTTTTCAAAAGCGTTGTTCAATTCATTGATATCAACTAAAGAGGAGTAAAATGGTTCTTTAACTATTTTTTTATTAGTATGCTTTTTTATACCGGAGATTCCTTTTGAAACATTTTCAATATTAGACAAGGTATCAAACCCTAATGATGAAACAATATTATTATATGATACAAATACCTCCTTCATATTATTTTAACAATCCCATTTTTCGTTTCCAGTCATTAAAAAAATCAGGTTGTATCAATGATAACTCTCCATCATCGCTAACAAATACTTGTACCGTCTCTCCTGTACAAACCACTTTCCCTTTTGGGTTAAAAACCTCATATTTAAAGATTATTTTTGCAGCTAATGAATCAATAAAAGTAGTTTTTATGGTAGCAATTTCACCATAGTGTAAAGGTAATTTATGTTCGCAAGTTGATTTTACAATAGGTGTTGTAAATCCGTTTGATTTTATCTGTAAATATGAAATATTATGTGCTCTGCCGAAAGCTTCTCGCCCATCTTCAAAATAGGTAATATAATAGCCATGCCATACAATACCTAAAGGATCGGTTTCATTAAAACGAACTCGAATAGTTGATTCAAAACTAATTGTATTCACACTTTTGTTTTTATGATTCTGCATCAAATATAGTTGGTAATCAAATTAATAGTTAAACTTTATTATATATATT
>CAZHYX010000244.1:0-4883 GCA_964536675.1 uncultured Flavobacteriaceae bacterium | reverse complement strand
GTTACTGTAACTTCTGAAGCTGATATTAATGTTGAACTAGAAGAATCTGCTGAAAGTTTGGATGAGGTTGTGTTAATTGGTTATGGTAGCACAACCAAACAAGATGCTACCGGAGCTGTAGAAAAAATCTCTGCTAAAGAGTTCAACCGAGGCGCCATTGTATCTCCTGAACAACTTTTAGTAGGGAAATCTGCAGGTGTTAGAATCACCTCTGGGGGTGGTGCTCCAGGAGAAGGTTCTGAAATTAGAATTCGTGGAGGAGCTTCATTATCAGCAAATAATTCACCACTTATTGTGGTAGATGGATTACCATTAGATCAAAGAGGCGTACAAGGTGTTAGAAACCAATTAAATGCAATCAATCCTAATGATATTCAGGATTTTGTGGTTTTAAAAGATGCATCTGCAACAGCTATTTATGGTTCGAGAGCATCTAATGGGGTGATTTTAATTACCACAAAAAAAGGAAAGACTAATACACCTTTAAAAATTGAATATGATGTAAAGGCGTCATTAGGTGAAGTTGTCGATTTTGTTGATGTTTTGAATGCTAACCAATTTAGAGCCATTGCAGAAACCGATAGTGATTATAATCCTTCTTTTTTGGGAAATACAGAAACAGATTGGCAACAACAAATTTATCAAAATGCTGCTGGGGTGATACATAATGTAACCATAAGTAAAGGGTATAAAAATTTCAACTATCGTATAAGTTTTAATCATACACAACAAAAGGGTGTTTTAAAAACTGATTTATATGAAAGAAATGCTATAAATATTGCGTTAACACAACGTTTGTTAGATAATGATTTAAAATTAACGTTAACTTCTAAGAGTATTATAGATGATAATGATTTTGCAAATCAAGGTGCTATTGGCGCTGCAGTATCTATGGATCCAACACAGTCGGTATTTGATACAACAAGTCCTTTTGGAGGATTTTTCGAATATAGAACAGGAAATAATATTGGAGATCAAATTAATTTGGCAACAAGAAATCCATTGGGACAATTGTTACAACATAATAATAGAGCAAAAAACAAAAGAAACATCACGAATTTTAATTTAGATTATAAATTTTGGTTTCTGAAAGATTTGAAGTTTAGTGTAAATGCAGGTTTTGATTATTCTGAATTAAGTGGTACAGAGTTAATTCCTTTAACTTCGGCAACTAACGGGCAAAATATTCCATTTAAAAACTTATATTCAGGATTGAACAGAAATACATTACTAGACACTTATTTTAGTTATAAAAAGGAATTAAAATCTATAAATACAATAATAGACCTTACTGCTGGGCATTCATATCAGGAGTTTTATATAGAGTCTAATCAGTCTATAACTGATGATAATGCTTTTGTTGTAAGACCTATTACTATTGAACGTAATGCATTGGAATCTTATTTCGCTCGTGCCAATTTTGATATTGCAGATAAATACTTAATCTCGCTAAGTTATAGACGAGATGGTTCTTCACGATTTAATCCAGATGGAAGGTGGGGAAATTTCCCGGCAGCTTCAATAGGTTGGAAAATTAATAATGAAGACTTTCTAAAAGATTCAAAATTTATATCAAGCTTAAAACTAAGAGCAGGGTGGGGTATTACAGGACAAAACGAAATAGGGCCTAACTATGGTTATTTAGGGATTTATACTCCAGGAAGAGATGATGCTCGAGTACAGTTTGGTACTGGGTTTGTAAATACATTGCGCCCTGAAGAATTTGATGAAAATTTGAAGTGGGAAGAAACCACGCAATACAATATAGCTTTAGATTTTGGATTTTTCAATGAAAGACTAACAGGCTCTATAGATGCTTATTATAGAGAAACAGAAGATTTGTTGGCGACTATACCTACTGCGGCAGGGTCGAATTTAGCAGATTTACTAACAACAAATGTTGGTTCTGTAACAAGCAGAGGGCTTGAACTTGGCTTAAATGGTGCTATTGCTAAATCAGATAATTTTAATTGGGATGTAGGATTTAATATTACACTTCAAGAAACGGAAATTACAAATCTTGCATTAGGTAATGATCCAAACTTTTTTATTCCTCAAGGAGGAATTTCAGGAGGTGTTGGAAACCAGATTCAATTATGGAGGCCTGGTTTAGATCCAACAACATTTTATGTATTCAGACAGGTATATGATACCTCAGGAAACCCTATTGAAGGCGCTTATGTTGATGTTAATGGAGACAATCAAATTACAGAAGCCGATAAGCAAGCCTATAAAAAAGCTACACCAGATGTATTCGCAGGGTTTACAAGTAATTTGAATTATAAGAATTTCGATTTTAGTTTTACATTTAGAGGGAGTTTTGGAAACTATGTATATAATAATGTAGCATCTGATAGAGGTGTTATTGAAACAGTAAATGATGCGCCGGGTGATTTTTATCCAAATGCACATGCAAGTATTTTAACCACTAATTTTGCAAATCAACAGTTATTTTCAGATTATTATATACAACGTGCTGATTTTGTAAAACTAGACAATGTTTCCATAGGTTATTTAGTTCCTGGGAAAAAGATTACCTTTAGAGTTGCGCTAACTGCAACCAATGTACTTACCATTACTGACTATGATGGTTTAGATCCAGAAATTTCTAATGGAATAGATAGCAATTTTTATCCAAGACCTAGAATGTATGTCTTAGGTTTAAATTTTACTTTTTAATGATACTTAATATTATAAAATTTAAAGCAATGTTAAAAACAATTAAATATATCTTATTTGTATTTACTATTTCACTATTTATACAATCGTGTGAAAGCAAGTTAGATTTAGAACCAGAAGATGATCGTCTTGTAGGAGATGCCGCTTTTGAAGACCCAGCTTCTTATAAAGCTTTTCTTGCTAAAATTTATGCAGGAATATCATTGAGCGGACAAGAAGGGCCTGCAGGTGATCCGGATTTAGAAGGATTAGATGAAGGATTTTCGAACTACTTAAGGTTGTATTGGAAAATGCAACAATTGACTACAGATGAAGCTGTAATTGGATGGAATGACGGAACTATTAAAGATCTACATTCTCAAAACTGGACAGCAGGTAATGAATTTATACGTACCATGTACAGTAGAATTCTCTTTCAGATAGCATTAACCAATGAGTTTTTACGTCAAACAACAGATGATAAATTAGATAGTAGAAGTGTTGATGCAACGCTGAAAACAGAAATTCAAGGTTTTAGAGTAGAAGCACGCTTTATGAGAGCCTTAAGCTATTGGCATGCAATGGACTTGTTTGCGAATCCTCCTTTTGTAACAGAAGAAGATCCCATAGGTGCTTTTTTACCAAATCAAATTCAGCGAGTAGACTTGTTTTCTTATATAGAATCTGAATTGTTGGCAATAGAAGGAACAATGAATCCTGCAAGACAAAATTCAAATGAATACTATGGACGTGCAGATCAAGGTGCTGTTTGGATGTTATTGGCTAAAATTTACCTAAACGCAGAAGTATATACAGGTGCAGCACGTTATGCAGAAGTAATTACCTATACAAATAATGTTATTAACGCTGGATATTCTATACCAAGCAATCCTTATTATCAATTATTTTTAGCAGATAATAACTCCAATGGAGTACAAAATGAAGTTATTTTTACTATTCCTTTTGATGGTCTTAATACTCAGTCTTTTGGAGGAATGACCTTTTTAGTTCATGCACCTGTTGGAGGAAGTATGGTGCCAGAAGACTTTGGAATCAATGGAGGTTGGTTCGGCGTAAGAACAACTTCTAATTTTGTAGAACAGTTTTCTGGAGAAGAGAATACTGTTGATGGTCGTGGATTATTTTATACTGACGGACAACAAAAAGAAATAGAAGATATTTCTAGGTTTACTCATGGTTTCGCCATACAAAAATTTAAAAATGTAGATGTGAATGGTAATCCCGGTTCTGACCCTGAGAATCATCCAGATTCAGACTTCCCAATGTTTAGACTGGCAGATGCATATTTAATGTATGCTGAAGCTTCTTTAAGGGGAGGTGGTGGTAGTACTGCTACAGCTGTTGGTTATATAAACGAATTAAGACAACGTGCTTATGGAGATACTAGTGGAAATATTTCGCAAGCAGATCTAACATTAGATTTTATTTTAGACGAAAGATCTAGAGAATTATTTTGGGAAGCACATCGTAGAACTGATTTAATACGATTTGGTCAATTTTCTAGCCAAGGTGTTTGGCCATGGAAAGGAAATGTTCCTCAAGGTGTAACTACCGAAGCATTTAGAGATATAATGCCAATTCCAGCTTCTGATTTAGGAGTTAATACTAATTTACAACAAAACGAAGGATACTAAAACATAAATAAAAATGAAAAAATTAAAATTTTTAGGATTATTAATTATTGCTATTATTAGCTTTAATTCTTGTACAACAGATGATAGTGTTATTTTTATAGCACAAGAACCAGCAGGGTTCACTTTTACAAACTCATTCTTATCTGAATATACATTAATACCTGCTGGAGCAGATAATTTAGGTGAACGTTTTACTTGGACAAATGCTGATTTTGATGTACAAACAAATATTACATATGAATTACAAAAATCAGTAGTTGGTGACTTTAGTGATGTTGCTGTTATAGGAAGTACTTCGGGTAATGAACTAGTTGTTACTATAAGTCAAATGCTTGCAATGGCAGCTGATGCAGGTCTTGATAATGACCCAAATACATCAGAGCCAGATACAGGTAATTTATATTTTAGATTGAGAGCTTTTGCTGGTGCTAGTGGTAGTTCAACCGAGGTGTTTACAGATGGGCAGGCACTTACCGTAATTCTGCCGGAAATAGTTACCGGCTCAGACATTCAAGTATCTACTTGGGGAATTGTAGGTTCAGGATATAATAATTGGGGAGCGTATGCAGA
>CAZHYX010000243.1:0-4923 GCA_964536675.1 uncultured Flavobacteriaceae bacterium | reverse complement strand
TATTTTTTAATAAACTTAAAAGTAGTTGTTTGATAATCATTTTTAATCTTAATTAAATATATACCACTTGTAAGTGTACTAATATTTATGTTTTCATTGGTATTAGTATCAAATGGTTTTTTGACCAATTGACCATATAAATTATAAATTGAAATAGTAACATTTTCAGTTTGAATTGATTTAATTTTTAAAAACTCAGAAGTAGGATTTGGTGTCAAAATGTAAGATAACTTTCCATTATCAATGTCATTAATTGATAAAGTAACTTGATCTAAATTAATTACTTGTGATAATAATCGTACATAAGTAGCTTGATTTGTAATAGAAGGTTCTGTAATTTCCCAAGAGTTATCAGGAAAACTAGTATTAAAATCTAAATAACTTTTTTGCATGGGCTGATTATAAGGAGGTGACAAAGAGGTATTTGCATCATAATTTACATTACTTCCACCGGTAACATAACCGGGAGCCGGACCATAAGTAGAACTTTGTACATCATCCCAAAGGCTACTACCATCCGCAAACCAAGCATGGTAAATTTGATTAGCACTTTTTTCAGCTCCAACATCATTCATATTTGATAGATAAACTAAGCCAAGAGGGTTAACACCATGAAAATAATGAATATGCTCTTTAGCTCTTAATACGTGTGATGAGTTTGCCGAAGCATTTATTTGATATTTATCTAATATAAAATTCAAAACTCCAAAATTAGATTTTTGGATATTACTAGCCCAATGATATACCCAATCATTAGTATAAGCTCTATATAGATCTAAGTCATTAAATTCAAAATAATTATTAGAATTATTAACAACATTAGTATTGGCTGAGTTTAATATTGTATTCTTTAAGCCTGTATCAGCATTAGATAAAGTAGTATAATATAATAGTGCATCAACATGAATTAAGTTATAATTACTCCATTGGCTATTATTAATTACATCACTATCATTAATATGATCTATAATATATTGTTGATATTGATTATCATTGGTTAAATCAAACAAATAGATGGCTGCAGTTACAGCCATTTTTTTTTGATCTATTATATTTACATCTGCATCGCCAGCAACAACTGAAAGGTCATCACAATTTTCTTGTAAAGTATTGTTTTCTAGAAATGATAATACCCATGCCCAAGTTTGAATGGCTTTATCTTGTAATATTTGTGTATAGCTATTTAAACTAGAAAATTGAGAAAATACTTTAGCAGCATGTGCTAACATACTAGCGGCAGCAATAGCAGATGATGTACAAGTTTGTTCGTAATAACGAATATCGGTATTAGCACTTGGTGGAGATGAGCTATTTTCATTATGATTTCTGGCGCCTATTTTTATATGTACAGAGCCATCAGAATTAATCATTTTTAATAACCAATCTAATTCCCATTTAATTTCATCGATTATATCGGGAATATTATTTCCTGATTCTGGTATATTCCAATTATCACCAAAAACGCTTGGGCTATCTGAATATGCCCATAATAAATTATGTACTGGGGCTTCAGCAAAAGTGACATATTTATTATAATCGCCGGCGTCAAACCAACCACCACTCATATCTTTAGCTGTGCTTGCATTGCTTTGTTGATGTACATCGCGAGCTTGGGTATCTTGGTTAAATGACATGGTATCTGTATAACCATTTATAGCATACGGAGTAGCCTTTTCTATCCCACAACGGTTATAATAAAATACTTTCGTTGCAGTAATTAATAGATCATTATATACATTATTATTAATGGTAAAAGTAGCTGAGGTTTCATTATTGGCAACATCATAAATATAAAAATTACCATTTTGTGTTACATCGCTAAAATCAAACCACCAGCCTTTATCACCAGACTGACTATGGGTAGTTCCGCTATTCCAAAGTGTAGGATTTCCTGAAAAAACAACAGCATTGGTTGCGGCATTTCTAATTTCTAATGTATTACTTGGTGTAAAATTTTGACTAGCATTAAATCCAGTTTGAGGATTACTAATAACCGCGACCTTACTGTGATTGGTTTTATAGCCAAATTGATCTACATGAATAAAATCACTGGTTTGGGCAAAAAATAAAATGGGATTGAAAATTAGAAAATAGAATATTTTTTTCATCTTCAAGAAAGTTTAGGTTCAAAAATAATCAAAATAGTTGGATAATTCTTGTCTGTGATCCTAATAAGGGATGTAAACTCTGACTTTCGTTTATGGAGGCTTAATATTTTTCATCATAAATACACGAATTAAACTTTTTTAAAGAACATAATTATTATTTCACTAATGGAAAACCCTTTAGGTTTTCAGAAATTAGTGCTACTTTTTCAAAATTTTACTAAATACTGAGAAAATTTATGAATTCGTGGCTTTTTTTACAAAGTATGTGTTTGCCCTGTCAGAATAACTGTATTTTTGCCGCTTCTAAAAAATGGCAATTATGACTAAATTCATTATTAAACGAGCAAAAAACGTAAAAAATGATATTCTATCAGGTTTAACGGTTGCATTAGCTTTGGTGCCCGAAGCTGTAGCTTTTGCATTTGTAGCAGGTGTTGATCCGTTAGTTGGTTTGTATGCAGCTTTTATGATAGGTTTGATTACTGCTATTTTTGGAGGTCGCCCAGGTATGATTTCTGGCGCAACAGGTGCTTTGGCGGTTGTGATGGTTGCTTTAGTCGCAAAAGGGAATGCGTTTGGCGTGGAAGGTGAAAATCTTGGTTTGTATTATTTATTTGCTACCGTTATTTTAATGGGGTTTATACAAATGCTCGCAGGAGTTTTAAAACTTGGGAAGTTTGTACGTTTAATTCCACATCCTGTAATGATGGGTTTTGTAAACGGATTGGCAATTGTGATTTTCTTATCGCAGTTAGGAATGTTTAAAGAAAATATAAAAGACGTTTTCGGAAACAATAAAATAAATACACATTCGATAGAACAAATAATGGATGTTAAAGGTGAAAATATTTACGATACGCATACAGGTAATCTATTATTTACAAAGAGTAATGATAAATTATTTTTGCCAAATACCAGTATAGCATCATATCGAGTAGTTGAGAGTCAAGTTTTCGATTTGAAAACGAAACAAGTGAAATTTAATATAGAAAACGATGGTATTTTTCAAATAGAGAAGAAAGGTGTCGCAAAAAAGTTTTTACCAACACCCAAACTATTATTAATGGTAGGCTTGGTTTTATTAACCATGTTGTTAATGTTTGGGTTACCTAAAATCTCTAAAAAAATACCAGACGGATTGATAGCTATTATAGTAGTTTCTGCTATTGTAATTTTTGGAAATTTGGACGTAGCAACAGTTGGTAGTTTTATTAGAGAAGGTGGAGGTGAAGGTTTAAAAGGAGGCTTACCACAATTTCAATGGGATATTTTTAATAAAATCCCTTTTAATTTTGAAACATTAAAATTTATATTTCCTTATGCATTAATTCTGGCAGCTATAGGATTGATAGAATCACTAATGACCTTGAATTTAATTGATGAATTAACTGAAACTAGAGGAAACTCAAACAGAGAATGTTTAGCACAAGGTGGCGCAAATATTGTTACCGGATTGTTTGGCGGAATGGGTGGCTGTGCTATGATAGGGCAATCATTAATTAATATAAAAGGTGGCGGTAGAGGTCGTCTTTCAGGTATTGTTGCTGCATTGGCATTATTAGGATTTATTCTATTTGCTTCCGGCTTGATTGAACAAGTACCAATAGCAGCTTTAGTTGGGGTTATGTTTATGGTAGTTATTGGCACTTTTGCATGGAGTAGTTTTAGAATCTTAAATAAAATTCCGGTTAGTGATGTTATTGTATTGATTGCAGTTTCTGCTTTAACAGTAATTTTTGATTTAGCAATTGCAGTAATTGCAGGTGTAATTATTAGTGCATTGGTATTTTCTTGGGAAAATGCAAAACGAATTAGAGCACGTAAACGGATACGTGAAGATGGTACTAAAATATATGAAATTTGGGGACCTTTATTTTTCGGAAGTATCCAAGAATTCAATAATAAGTTCGATGTAAAAGGAGACCCTGATAAAGTAGAAATTGATTTTGTTGAATCACGTATTAGCGACCATTCAGCATTGGAGGCAATTTCTAGTCTAGTAGATAAATATGAAGCCGAGGGGAAAACTATAAAATTAAAACACCTTAGTGAAGATTGTAAAATATTGTTGTATAAAGCAAGTCCTAAATTTCACGAAGTGATTGTTGAAGATATAGATGACCCACGTTATCATTTAGCAGCAAATCCTGAAAATTTCACAAAAGGGCTCTCTGAGTATGAGCATTTGTAAATTTTTTAAGTTGTTTAGTTTATCATCCCGGCTAAGAAGTGTAGAGGGATTTGAAGCATTACCAAAACCCCTATGTTTTTTTAGACATTATTAGACACGTTCAGTTTTCTTTTCCTTCCTGCATAGCGTTGATATTTACACGCGAGTTAACTCGTCCATTAATGCTTTACGTTGTGGATATTGCTTTCTAAACAATTTTATCAATTCGTTTACTTTGTCATTTCCTCCAAGTTTTTTCATTCTACGTATATATCTACAAGCTGTTTGATAATGGTTTCTTCCAACAAATTTTTCAACATAATTTATAATCCTTTCACTATACATTTCAATTAATTCAGATGAATAATCTTTTGCTAAATACTGTTCATTTTTCCTAATATTTTCCATAGAAAGGTTTTCTTTTAGCATTAAAAATAATCTATCCCACCATTTTTCTTTGATGTATATCTTTCGTGTTAATTCAGCATAAGTCCATCTATTTTTAGGTGTAATTTCTTCAATTATTTCTTCTAAAAATGGATGCCATTTTTCATCATTAATATTTTCTTTTAAAATTTGATAATAATCCTGTGTTCCGCCAAAACTATTAATTAATCTAAATCTAGCATACTCAATTATTTTTAT
>CAZHYX010000242.1:3894-4969 GCA_964536675.1 uncultured Flavobacteriaceae bacterium | reverse complement strand
TATTCTGCTTTTTCAATACTAAAAAATACCTTTTCTTACGTCGAACTCAGGTTAACAGTATTATAATTTATGATTTGCCCCAAGAGTTTAGGAAATATTATTCTTTAAGCTTAATATCGGCGATAAATTTTTCTAATGCTTTACCATATTTTGAAGATTTTACTTTTGGTGTTAAGGTATTATTGATAGTGTCTAATAATCTAATATTGGCATCAAATAGTTCAGTCAATGCCAAATAAGGTGCAATTTCATTATCAGGGTGATTTACAGCAAAGTTGGTAGTATAGTAATATCTTCTTTTAACTAAACCGTTGATTAAATTCTTAATAGAGTCTATTTTAATAGAGTCTTGAGATGCCTTAACTTCAAAATCAGCTTTTATCAAATCTAATCGTTTATCATTAAACTTACTTTTCATTTCATTATACTCATCTAATAATTGTTGATTTGTAAGTCCGTTAATTGTTGCACCAAAACGAAACTTATCAAGTTTTGTATTTATGGTAATTGTTCCTTTTTCACCAAAAAAAGTAATTTGCTTACTAGGGGACTTATTCAATGATAAAAAATAAAGTTCTGGGCTTTCAACTTCGTCTGATAAAATAAAAGTGTTTATACCATCTAAAGTAATTGAATCAACCGTAACAGCAATAGTATCTTTCATTTTTTGTAAATACAATGTGCCTTTTTTGAGATTTTTTATCTCACCTTGTACAAACATTGTATTTTCTTTTTTGTCACTACATGCAAAAATCAAAATACTGATAACAAAAACTACTATTACTTTTTTCATTAAAATGGGTTATAGATTCAGGGTGCAAATATAATATTAATAGTTATTAGGTTAATTAGTTATTAGTTAATTATTTCTACTTAAGCTACCTTAAACACTAAATTACTTATTGCGCAACAATTTGCATTAAAATTGTACAACCAATAGCAGCAATGGTACCAACAGCATAACCAACAACTGCTAATAAAACACCTACTGTTGCCAAAGACGGATGAAAAGCAGCTGCAACGATTGGAGCGGAAGCAGCGCCACCTACATTTGCTTGACTACCCACAGCTAAAA
>CAZHYX010000242.1:0-3851 GCA_964536675.1 uncultured Flavobacteriaceae bacterium | reverse complement strand
AAAGCATGAATTGTCATCCAAACTACGCCAATGGCAATTAACCCTAGATTATCGAAAATTATAGTTAGATCCATTTTCATACCTATGGATGCTACTAAAATATAAATAAAAACACTTCCTATTTTACTTGCCCCTGCACCTTCATAGTTTTTTGCTTTTGTAAAAGATAAAAGTATGGCAATAATAGTCGCTAAACTTATCATCCAAAAGAATTTCGAGCTTAAAAAAGTAAAAATATTTTTAGTGGTTTGGTTTTGTAGTCCGTTAATAAAGTCATCAAAAAAAGTACTCAAATAACTAGCACCAAAATGTGCAAAACTAACTGTACCAAAAGCGATAGCCGCAATAATCATGAAGTCGGTTAAACTCGGGTTACGTTCTACCTCTTTTGAGTAGGTAGATACTTTTTCTTTTAGAGTTTCAATAGCTGAAGTATCAGCTTTTAACCATTTATCAATACGTTTTGATTTACCAATACCAATTAATATAATAGCCATCCAAATATTGGCAACAACGATATCAACAAACACCATTCCGCCATATAATTTTTGATTATAACCATAAATTTCCAACATTGCTGTTTGGTTTGCTCCACCGCCAATCCAACTTCCTGCTAAGGTTGCTAATCCTCTCCAAACGGCATCTGGCCCAGCGCCACCAACAGTTTCTGGTGATACCATAGAGATTAGCAAAATGGCTATTGGCCCACCAATAACAATCCCTATAGTCCCAGTAAAAAACATTGCTAAGGCTTTCCACCCTAGGCTAAAAACGGCTTTTAAATCAATACTTAAAGTCATTAACACCAAGGCAGCGGGTAATAAATATCTACTTGACATAAAATACAATCTGGAAGAATGCTCAACAACTTCGCCCGAATCTGTAGTTGTCTGCCAATCTGGAGCTATTAAACCTAAGGTTGTAAATAACGCGGGTACCATATATGCCATAAACAAAGCAGGTACGATACTATAAAACTTTTTCCAAAAACCTTCTTTTTTTGATGAGGTATAGAAAATAAAGCCTAAGGCTAACATTAAAAGTCCGAAGACAATGGTATCATTGGTAAATATTGGAGCTGTGTTCATAAGTTATTTTAGTTTTTACTCGAAGACAGTATACGGAAAACCGAAGTATTGTTTTCGTTTGTTAATTAATTTTGATATTTTAATATTATCTTTTAAAATGATTCTCTGTACATCCTCCTTTGGCTGACACTCGAATTCACTGTCAATTTATCTTTTCTTGAATACCTTTCTTCAGTCTTACCCTACTTCTTCCAGCATCTAGTTTCTATTGTCCCACCATAAATACGGCATTAGAAAATATGAGTTTACCATTTTCCCAAAAGCTTCTAAATAACGGATTATCGGCTAAATAAATTACTGTTCCTTTATCTATATTTTCCACACCAAAAACCAATGATTTATCTATATTCTTCAAGGCATTATTTCCGGCAAAGCCACTTACTAAATTATTCTTATTTTTTATAACACTTACATTAATTCCATCTTTTAAATATGCATAACGATTACTATTTAAACGTAAAGTGTGATAATCTTTATCATAGCCGAAACCTAGAGGATGTGTGTTATCCATTCTAACTTTAAATACACTACCTGTTATTAAATTTGAGATTGATTTTCTTTCTAGATTATCATATGCCTCTAACTCTAATTTTTCTTTGAGTTCTTTTTCCTTCTTTTCTTTTTCTTTCTTCTCATCATCATCTTTATATTTTGATAAACTAAATTCTTTACTTTTAGCAAAGACTCCTAATGCTCTATCAATAGCAATCAACCTTCCTCCTTTTTGAACCCACTTTTTTAATTCTGCAAGTTTTTTCTTATCCAATATTTCTTTATATAATCCATTAGGTAAAATCAATACATTATATTTATCTAAATTAATATGATTAAAATAATCGGTATCTAATACCGTTATCGGATATTTAATTTGTTGCTCAAAAAAGTGCCAAATTTCACCAAACCCTAATGATGACACTCCTTTCCCAGAAAGTAAAGCCACTTTAGGTGCTTTTAAATATGAAACTGTACTTGAGCCAAAATCATTTCCTTTTGTTACAAAACCAGAAGCTACGGCATCTATATTTCTATTAAATTTATTGACTGCTTCATTAATGGTTTTATCAAATTTATTGCCCAATTTTTCATTCCCTCTTCTAGTAATTACTAATGATCCTGCTTTGTAATTTTTGCCATTAATTGTAAATGGTTTTTTAGAAAATCGAACTTTCACTTTATGCTTTAATAAATAGGCTAAAAATGCAACATCATCAATACTATACCATTTAGAAAGGTAGGCATAAGGTTTTTCAACTCCTGTAATTTTTCCGTTGAGGGTGGTAGTGTCAGCTTTTGTTGCTATAGAAGTTGTCAATGCATAAGCATCTAAACCTCTACTATAAGGTAGTGCCCAGGCAGTAATATCATAAGTAAGTGAGTCTTTTATTTTTGTTTTAGGTTCAAACAGAGCTTTAATTAAATTTGATTTTGATTGATTTGTATTAATTACTAAATCTTTATTAGATAATTTAGTTGTATTAGTTGAGTTATTTTTATAACTAAAGCCTTTTACAGTACTTGTTGTTGTCGCTAAACCATATTTAATATGATGACGATCTAGCAATTTTTTTAGGCTATTTATTTTATCAATATCATTACTACCTTTAATTATATAACTTTTATACTTTCCTGTCGGATTTTGAATTACATTCTTGAAATATAAAGCGAATTCATTTTTTAATCTATCTGCATTCAAGGAAGCAATTTCAATTGTAGAAAGACCGGTTGTAGTATGATGTTCAATTCTATCTTTTAGTGTAAGCACATCATCATCAGAAGTTTTAATACCTAACCCAGCTCTACCACTACCACCTTGTTCATAAGTCATACCTATAGCTCCATTAAAAGTTGGATATGTATCTCCGTAGCTAGGATATAACAAGTCAAAAACTTCTTTGGTAAAATATAACCAACCATTCTTGTCAAAGTATTTTGCATGATTTTTACCGATGGTCACCTGAAATTCTCGTTGAAAATCAGTAATTACTTCGTGATAAGGTTCTGCTGCAGGTGCAAAATAATATGGCGCATCTACACTTTGTTCATGAAAGTCAACATGAATATTTGGCAACCATTTATTATATTGAACCAAGCGTGATTGTGACTCAATCTGTGTCGCCCATGCCCAGTCTCTATTCAAATCAAATAAATAATGATTAGCTCTACCATTTGGCCAAGGTTCATGATGTTCTTTTGAATCTGGATTAATACTATAGGGAGAATTTGCATATTGATTGTACCAATTTACATAACGATCTCTACCGTCTGGATTGATACAGGGATCAATAATAACAATAGTATTTTCAAGCCATTTTTTACTTTTCTGGGTTTTTGGATTAATCAATTCGTAAATAGTTTTTATTGCCGCTTCTGTACTCACTGCTTCGTTACCATGTACATTATAGCTTAACCATGTTACCGGAATGTCATTAGTTGCTTGACCCTCAACAACTCTTGCTACTTTGAGGTGATTTAAGCGAAGGTCTTCTAGTTTATCAAAATTAGATTGAGAAGTAATTATTGCTAAATATAATGGTCTTTTTTCATAGGTTTCTCCATATTTAACAAACTTAACATTATTATTAGTTTGAGCAATATGCTGAAAGTACTCAATTACTTTGTGATGTCTTGTAAAGCGTTCACCTAATTCATAGCCAAAAAAATCTTTTGGAGTCTTGGTTTGAGATATTACTGAAATTGAAATAAAAAAAATGCAAGCTAAAAGGGAAGGTATTTTCATTTAGGAAGTGTTATAAAATTTTATCA
>CAZHYX010000241.1:0-4970 GCA_964536675.1 uncultured Flavobacteriaceae bacterium | reverse complement strand
AAAGCAAAAAAAGTCACTCCTTTAATGAAGCAATACAATACCATCAAGGGTAAATATCCTGATGCGATGTTATTGTTTAGAGTTGGCGATTTTTATGAAACCTTTGGTGAAGATGCTGTAAAAGCAGCTCGAGTATTAGGCATTGTGCTGACCAAACGAGGTGCAGGTAGTGAATCAGAAACCGCTTTGGCAGGATTCCCTCATCACTCGCTCAATACTTATCTTCCTAAATTGGTAAAAGCCGGAATGCGTGTTGCCATTTGTGACCAATTGGAAGACCCTAAAATGACCAAAACCATTGTAAAACGTGGTGTTACAGAATTGGTTACGCCCGGAGTGGCATTGAATGATGAAGTATTACAATCAAAAACCAATAATTTTTTAGCTGCTTTACACTTTAGTAAAAAACAGATTGGAATTTCATTTTTAGACATTTCAACAGGAGAATTTTTGATTGCCGAAGGGAATAATGAATATATCGATAAATTGTTACAGAATTTTAATCCGAGTGAGGTTTTAGTCCAGAAACAATATAAAAATCGTTTTAAGGAACTATTTGGTGAACGCTATTATTCTTTTTATTTAGATGATTGGATTTTTCAGCAAGATTATGCTGACGAAAGTCTAAGCAATCATTTCAACATAAAATCATTAAAAGGATTTGGAATTGATGATTTAAAACACGGAATTATTTCCGCAGGAGCGGTATTATATTACCTCTCAGAAACACAACATAATGAGTTAAAACACATCTCGGCTATTCACCGTATTGAAGAAGATCATTATGTGTGGATGGACCGGTTTACCATCAGAAATTTGGAGTTGTACTTTTCAAATCAACCCGAAGCAGTTACGCTCTTAGATATTATTGATCGTACCATTTCACCTATGGGCGGAAGACTGCTCAAACGCTGGTTAGCATTGCCTTTAAAGAATTTAAAACAAATTCAAAAACGTCATGAAATTGTAAAATACCTAATTGATAACGACTCCTTTTATGATGACATTACCTATCAAATCAAACAAATTAGTGATATTGAACGATTAATTTCTAAAGTGGCAACTGCTAAGATAAATCCACGTGAAGTGGTGTTATTAAAAGATTCACTTAAGGCAATTCTTCCTATCAAAGAAGCTTCCCAAAAAAGTGATAATAAATCATTACAAAGCCTCGGAAAACAATTACATAACTGTACTGAGTTGATAGAGAAAATATCAAAAACTGTCAATGACAGCGCTCCTGTAAATATTAATAAAGGTAATACTATTGCAAGCGGTGTAAATAACGAATTAGATGAACTCAGATCTATTTCGTCTTCTGGAAAAGAATATTTAGATAATATGCTTACTCGAGAAACCGAACGCACGGGAATTTCAAGCCTAAAAATTGCTTTCAATAACGTTTTCGGATATTATATTGAAGTTAGAAATACGCATAAAGATAAGGTTCCTGAAGAATGGATTCGTAAACAAACATTGGTAAATGCCGAACGCTATATTACGGAAGAACTCAAAGAATACGAAACCAAAATTTTAGGTGCTGAAGAAAAAATTTCAAAATTAGAACAACAATTATTTACCGAATTATTGCATTTTATGTTGGTTTTTATCCAACAGGTACAACAAAACGCTCAGCAAATTGCCAAACTAGATTGTTTATGTTCATTTGCTAGAACAGCAAAAGATAATAATTATGTCCGTCCACAGTTAGATGAAAGCACTGAGTTAGAAATAAAAAATGGTCGTCATCCTGTTATAGAAAAACAATTGCCTATTGGTGAAGAATATATTGCCAATGATGTAGTGTTGAATAGAAATCAGCAGCAAATTATCATGATTACCGGCCCTAATATGAGTGGTAAATCGGCTATTTTACGTCAAACTGCACTCATAGTATTATTAGCCCAAATGGGGAGTTATATTCCTGCACAACATGCTAGAATTGGTATTGTTGACAAGATATTTACACGTGTGGGAGCTAGTGATAATATTTCTATGGGAGAATCAACCTTTATGGTGGAAATGAATGAAACTGCTAATATTTTACATAATATTTCTGAGCGTAGTTTGGTTTTATTAGATGAAATCGGGCGCGGTACAAGTACTTATGATGGTATTTCTATTGCTTGGGCTATTGCCGAGTATTTGCATGAACACCCTGCAAACCCGAAAACATTATTTGCTACGCATTATCATGAACTCAATGATATGACAGAGACTTTTGAACGTATCAAAAACTTTACGATTTCTATCAAAGAGCTAAAAGATACTATTATTTTTTTACGAAAATTAATACCCGGTGGTAGTGAACATAGTTTCGGAATTCATGTCGCTAAAATGGCTGGCATGCCTACTTCTGTAATTCATAGAGCAAATAAAATGCTCAAAAAATTAGAGCAAAGTCATGCTACTGATAATATAAAGGACAAGCTAAAAAATGCTATTGACGAAGATGTCCAACTTAGTTTTTTTAAACTAGACGACCCATTATTAGAAGATATTAAAGAAGAAATTTTAGCCGTTAATATTGATACTTTGACACCTATTGAAGCGTTGATGAAATTGAATGAGATTAAGAGGATGTTGGTGAAGAAATAGACACAAATTTCACGAATTATCACTAACATAAAATTACCTAAATATTTTTATATATCTTTCAAACGCATATAATTTCCCTCTTTTTCCCCCTGTAACTTCATTAATTATATTTAGCCTTTCCAAATCATCAATTAGCTTATAAACAGAAGGTAAAGAAAGATTCGTAATCTTTTTAGTTTTTTGAATATCAATTAATGGATGTTGATAAAGTTTCTGAATAACAATATGAGCATTATTATATCGACTACCTAAAGTTTGTAAATCAATATCTACTTCTTTTTGTAGTTTTAAAATCTTATCAAATGTTTCTACACTATTCTTTGCAGTTTCTATTACTCCAACTAAAAAAAACTTAAACCACTGAGTAATATCATTCTTTTCTCTTGCTCGCATTAGATTATCATAATACAGTGTTTTATTCCTTTCAAAAAAATCAGAAAGGTATAATATTGGTCTTTTAAGAATTTCTTTTTCTACCAAATATAATGTAATTAACAGCCTTCCTACACGTCCATTTCCGTCTAAAAAAGGGTGAATTGTCTCAAATTGATAATGAAT
The DNA here is from genome assembly GCA_964536675.1 of uncultured Flavobacteriaceae bacterium. Classification (GTDB taxonomy): domain Bacteria; phylum Bacteroidota; class Bacteroidia; order Flavobacteriales; family Flavobacteriaceae; genus Aureibaculum. The sequence goes on along the minus strand of CAZHYX010000241.1, from coordinate 1,814 downwards.
TAATGCTATTTTTAATAAATCTGGCATTAAAAATTCTTCACTATGAGCAAACTTTTCTAAATCTCCCATATAGTCATTAATAGAGTTATCTATTGGGGGGATAAAAATAGCATCCGCAATTGAAGCTCCTCCAACCCAATTTTGACTGCTTCTAAATTCTCCAGGTAATTTATGTTTTCCTCTCACTCCTTTCAACAATATTTTATGCGCATGCTTAATTAACCTCGAAGAAAAAGGTATTTCCTTTAATTTTTTAATTGCTGAGTATAATGCTAAAATATAGTTTTGTATTTCTTCCCAATCATCTTTTTTTTCATCTACAATATCTTCTTTGTTTAATAAAGCCTCTTCTATATTCGTTTTTGTCCCTTCAATTTTATTTGATTGAGTGGCTTCTTTAAGAACATGCATACTTATGAATAAATCTAAATTTGGAATATACTCAGAATACATATCAAGTCTTCCTAAATGTCTATCAGCTTGACTCAATAAGTTTAATAATTCCATGTCGTTAATTTCCCATTGCCTATTAATCTTTTCAGGCTGAAAACTTTTATATGTTCCTTGACTTATATATTCTCCTGATTTATATTTTTTCATAAATTTTAGTCATTTGTTTTATCAAAGATACTTGCTATTTAAGAAAACATCAAAAAAATTAAATAATTATTGTTATTAATAAAGATTTTTGCAAAAAACTTAAATAGCGATTGGACTTAATAAAGGTTAAAGCTCATTAATAGAATAAGGTATTTTATATATAGGACAATAGGACACCTCTATTACTAACTCCACATTATTTATATTATCTTTACCCTCAATTTAAACACTATGCCTTTTTTATTTATCAGCGGTGCAGAAATATTTGTAATACTAGTAATAGTGTTAATGTTGTTTGGTGCAGATAAAATACCTGACATTGCTAGAGGCTTAGGGAAAGGTATGCGTCAATTAAAAGATGCTACCAATGATATCAAACATGAAATCACTAATACTGTAGAAAAACAAGGTATTGACACGGAATTTGTAAAAGATATCAAAAAGGATGTTGCTAAAATTAAAAATAAATTACAAGATAATATTGACGATGTTACCGGGCCTATAAAACGAAATCTAAAATGAGTTTTTTAGATAATATTATTGAGCAAGACAAACAATTATTTGTTTATTTAAACTCATTAGGCTCTGAAACTTGGGATCAATTTTGGGTTATAATTACCAATCAATTTAACTGGACTCCTTTTTTTCTACTCCTGTTCTTCTTACTATTTAAGGCTTATGGCTGGAAAAAAGGATTATTATTAATAGTCATAACTGCTTTATTAGTTGCTTTTTCTGATCAGTTTGTAAATTTAATAAAAGATTATTTTGGTAGGCTTCGCCCTAATAATGACCCATCTATAAATAACATCATTCGAATCTTAAAGACACCTAGTAGTTTTAGTTTTGTCTCTGGGCACTCTACCACTTCTTTTGCTGTGATTACTTTTATGATAGTAACTCTAAAAAAGCATTATAAATATCCTTTTTTACTGCTTTTTTGGCCTATTCTTTTTGCCTATAGTCGAATATATGTTGGTGTTCATTTTCCGATAGATATTTTTATAGGAATGCTACTGGGAACTACTATAGGTTATATTTTTTATAAAATTAGTACTGTCTTTTTGAGAAAAATTCATTAAATTTGGAAAGTATAGTAAGAATTCATTTTAATATTTTTTTAGAAGAATTCTAAATGTCGCTAATTGATATCCTCCCTCAATACTGTACATAAATTAATATAGCTAAGTTCTAAGATAGATATTCATTACCTT
>CAZHYX010000240.1:1424-4977 GCA_964536675.1 uncultured Flavobacteriaceae bacterium | reverse complement strand
GCCTGTTATGCAGTATATAATAGACATTCAGAAGCGAGTAGTATTATATATTGGAAACATCCTCAAGACATTACAGAATATTTAGATAAATTTAAGCAGTACAGTTTACGTAACCCAATAGTAGAACAAGTGGTTACAGAAACTTTACGAACTGTAAGAGATATTTGGAAATATTACGCTAAACAAACAGGTAATCCTTTTGTTGAAAAGGTAAATAAAAAAACAGGAGTATTAGAAAAGCATTATGAACGATTGTTCGATAAAATCCATATTGAGTTAGGTAGGGAAATGAAAAACCCAGCGGACAAACGCAAGGTAATGACAAGTAGAATTACTGAAAATGAAAATACCAACCATCGAATAAAAGAAATATTAAAAGAATTAATGAACGACCCAAAAGTAGAAGGAGATATTAAACCTTACTCACCAAGTCAACAAGAAATTTTAAAGATTTATGAAGAAGGAATCTATCAAAATCCTAATGCTGAATTTAATATTTTAAGCGAAGATGACATTAAAAAAATAAGGGAAAATAAATCGCCAACTAAAGCTAAGACCTCCCCTACAAAATCAGATATTAACAAATATAAACTATGGTTGGAACAAGGCTATGTTTCTCCTTATACTGGCAAACCAATACCAATGAGTAAATTATTTACTACCGATTATCAAATTGAACATATTATACCACAATCACGTTATTTTGATAATTCAATGAGTAATAAGATAATTTGTGAAAGTGAAGTGAATCAATTAAAAGACAATCAAACGGCTTATGAATTTATTAAAAAACACGGCACTGAAAAAGTAGTATTGGGTCAAGAAAAAGCAGTCGATATATTTACTTTAGAGCAATACGAAAAGCATTGTAATCAATATTTTAAAAAGAATAGAAGCAAACTTAAAAACCTATTAAGCGAAGATATTCCTGAAGGTTTTATTAACCGTCAATTAAATGACAGTAGGTACATTAGCAAATTAGTAAAAGGATTGTTAAGCAATTTGGTAAGAGAAGATAATGAACAAGAAGCCACATCTAAACATATTGTTCCTGTTACAGGTTCGATTACGTCAAAACTAAAACAAGATTGGGGACTTAATGATAAATGGAATGAACTCATTGCACCAAGATTTGAGCGACTCAATAAATTAGTAACAAAAGAAGGAGAAGCCTTAAGTACCGATTTTGGATATTGGGATTATCAAAAAGATAAAGACGGGAAAAATTTAGGAAAACAGTTCTTTAGAACACAAGTGCCAGATGAAATTGTAAAAGGGTTTAATAAAAAAAGAATAGATCACAGGCATCACGCATTAGATGCTTTGGTTATTGCTTGTTGTACGAAAAGTCACACCAATTATTTAGGAGCATTAAATACTGAAAAGAAAAATTACGGTTTAAGAGATTCGTTATTAATTAAAAATAAAGAAGGTCATTACACCAAACATTTTTTAATGCCTTGGAATAATTTTACTACGGATGCTATATCTGTTTTAGAAAAAACGATTATCAGTTTTAAACAAAATACACGAGTAATCAATAAAACGAATAATAGATATTGGTCTTATAAGGATGAAAATGGTAATATTAGATTAGGCAAAAATAGAAAACCAAAAAAAGGTTTGGTAAAACAAACCAAAGGTGATAATTGGGCGATACGTAAACCAATGCACGAAGGAACAATTTATGGAATTTTAGAAAATGGCAATAATAAAGGAAAATTGATTTTAAGAAACGCAATAGATACAACATTTAATGAAAATAAAATTAAAGATGTATCAAGTGGTTCGGTTAGAAAAATTTTATTTAATCATCTTAGGCAGGAAGAATATCAAAATCGTAAAGATGAAAAAGGGAATGATATTAAGGCTGAGTTATTAGCATTTTCTGTCGAAGGAATTCAAGAAATGAATAAAAACATTAAAAATTTAAACTCTAGAAAATTTCATCATCCTATATATAAAGTAAAAATGACTTTTGAAAAAGGTAGAAAATTTCCAATAAGAAATTATACCGATTCAATAGGGACAAGAAAACAGACAAAATATGTTAAAGCTGCAACTGGCACAAATCTATTCTTTGCTGTTTACGAAAAAGAAAATAAAAATAAAGAAATAATAAGGGTTTATGAAACTGTACCATTAGATAGAGTAATTGAATATCAAAAACAAGTTGCTCACTTACCAAAAAATGAACGTAGTCTTGTTCCTATCGATAATACAAAAGGACAATTCTTATTTTCATTGTCTCCAAATGATTTGGTTTATGTACCAACTGATGAGGATATAAATAACCCCAACTTAGTTGATTTCACTAATTTAAATAAAGACCAAGCGAATAGAATCTATCTCTTTACTGATGGTTCAGGCACAACTGCTAATTTCATTCCTAGTTATTCAGCAAATACAATTTTTAATTTAACAAAAACAGAGCAAAATAAAAAAGGGATGAAATATCCTATTCAGAATGAACACGGGCTTGGTAGTCCTCAATCAAAAAATCAAAAATCTATAAATGGAGAAATGATAAAGGAAAAATGCTGGAAGTTAAAAGTCGATAGGTTGGGTAATATTCAATCTGTAATTATAAAATAGGCTAGACCATATCAGACCTACTAGGTTTTTAAAACCTAGTAGGTCTCAATAATAATACAAACAAACGCATCTGAAATTAAGAAAAACAGGTTTTTTCTCCTTTGGCGGACATGTTAAAACTTAGTAGGCCTTAAATTTCGTTATCAAATACAAAAAATGAACCTAGAACTTTTAGAATCGTCATATTATTATCATTTCTATAATAGAGGAAATAACAAAGAGAACATCTTTATTGAAGAAGATAATTATCACTATTTTTTAAAACTGGTTAAAAAATATTTGCTTCCAATTGCAGATATTTACAGTTATTGCCTTTTGCCAAACCACTTCCACTTGCTCCTAAAAATTAAAGAAGATGAATTATTACCCGAACAAATAAGAAAAGGGAAAACAGCAATTCATCAACCTTTTTCAAATTTGTTTAATTCTTATACAAAAGCCTTTAACAAGAAATATACTAGAACAGGAAGTTTATTTCAAAAACACCCAAAAAGAATACAGATTAAGGATGAAGAATATTTAAGAAATTTAATCATCTATATAAATACAAATCCTAGCTATCATGATATTGCTGATTTTTCAGAATATAAATTCTCCTCATATCAAGCATTAATTTCAACCAAATCAACATTACTAAAAAGAGATGAAGTTATAGAATTGTTTGATGATATAGAAAATTTAAAATATGTACATCAAAACAAGAAAATAAACCTAGAACTTATAAAAGACTTAATTTTAGATGATTAAAATAAAATAGATCTGCTAGGTTTTTAAAACCTAGCAGATCTGAAAAAATAGATGGTATGATAAAGCGAACCTTATTTTTTAGCAATCCTGCTTATTTAAGTACTAAGAATAAGCAGTTGGTCGTCAATTATCCCGAAGAGGGTAAAGCAACCAAAACCGTACCGATAGAAGATATTGGAATGCTAGTTTTAGAAAACCAACAAATTACCAT
>CAZHYX010000240.1:0-1414 GCA_964536675.1 uncultured Flavobacteriaceae bacterium | reverse complement strand
GCTTTCAAAGCTAATAAAAAACAAAGCCGCAATAATTAATTGTGATAGTTTCCATTTACCTATAAGTTTATTACAACCTTTGGTTGGACATAGCGAACAGACCGAACGTATTAGACATCAACTCAATGCAAGTCAACCTTTACAAAAAAACCTATGGCAACAAACCATTAGTGCAAAAATAATCAATCAAGCTAATTTTTTAGAAAATCGGAGCATTCCTGCAAGGAAAATGTACAAGTGGGTGAGTGAAGTAAAAAGTGGCGATATAGAGAATCATGAAAGCAGAGCAGCAGTCTATTATTGGAGCAATATATTTAGACTTGAAAATTTTACCCGCCAACCCAAAGGAGATGCTCCAAACCAGTTATTAAATTATGGTTATGCCATTCTTAGAGGTATTACTGCAAGAGCTTTGGTAAGTTCAGGGATGTTACCCAGTGTTGGTATTTTTCATCATAATAAATACAATGCTTTTTGTTTAGCAGATGATATTATGGAACCTTATAGAGTCTATGTTGACGTATTGGTCAATGATATTGTACACTCAGGAGAATCTTATGAGGAATTAAATACATCTTTAAAAATGTGTTTATTAGAATTACCTGCAATGAATGTATTGATAGATGGCAAACAGAGTCCGTTAATGGTAGCTATGAGCAGAACTACCAATTCATTATATGAATGTTTTGCAGGTATAAGCCGTAAAATATTATACCCTGTTTTTAAATAAGAATATGTTTGTCCGGTCAAGCCTGTCTGCCAGCAAGGCAGGCGCAGTTGAGAATAAAATGAGCAGTAAACATTTTACACGATTAAATCAATATAGAAGTATGTGGGTTCTTGTATTTTTTGACTTACCAACAGAAACAAAAAAAGACAGAAAAGCGGCATCACGTTTTCGAAAAAACTTGTTGGATGATGGATTTACCATGTTTCAGTTTTCTATTTATATGCGGTTTTGTGCAAGTAGAGAAAATATGGAAGTGCATATAAAACGTGTAAAACTCAGCTTACCTGAATATGGTAAAGTAGGTGTTATGCAAGTAACTGATAAGCAATTTGGTATGATGCAGCTCTTTTATGGACAAAAACCCACAGAATTGGAAAAGCCTAACCAACAGTTAGAATTATTTTAGAGAATTTATTTAAAAAGACCTACTAGGTTTTCAAAACCTAGTAGGTCTTATAGAATTAAAAAAATCTAGTTATCAACAAGATTAGTTTTAATAACAACCTATTTTTTTGAATTCTAAGGTAATACTTAACTCGCAGCATGTCAATATTTTAAGGCTTGATATACTGCGAATGCTAAGTAAAAATACAATTTTGAAAGCAATTCACAACTAATATACTGACATTTGTCTTTATGGTATTACTGCGAATGCTAAGTAAAAATACAATTTTGAAAGCAATT
>CAZHYX010000239.1:0-4980 GCA_964536675.1 uncultured Flavobacteriaceae bacterium | reverse complement strand
CTGCATCAAATATAGTTGGTAATCAAATTAATAGTTAAACTTTATTATATATATTAAACTGCTCTTTTCTTTTTATCATAAATTATTGAAATTGCAACAGTTATTATAAAGAACAGGAATAATAGTCCTATTTCTGGCAATACTTCCACAATACCTCCATGGCGTAAAAATACATCGTAAAAAGCATTTAAACCCCAACTCATTGGAGATATATTTGATAATGTTTGCATAAATTGAGGCATCATAAATACCGGAACCCAAACACCTCCAATAGCAGCTAAAATAACAACTGCTGTAGCACCAAATGGCGGTGCTTGTTCGTAGGTTTTTGCCAATGTTCCTAATAAAATTCCGAATCCTATTGCTGCTAAACCTGAGAATAATGCTACTAAAAACAATACGATAAAATTTGAGCCTACTTCTAAAGCTTCTAATCCTAAATACGGAAATAAAAATACGCCAATTGCCAACATTAATAAGAATTGTATCAAACAAACTATTAAATAGGTAATTATTTTACCTCCTAAAACTATGGAATATGATACAGGGTTTGTTCTTAACCGCACAAAAGTACCTTGACTTTTCTCTTTTACAACATTAATTGATAATGGAATTACAATAAAAAAAATAGCAAAAAGTGTCCATGCAGGTACATTGTGCTGCGTTGAATTTGGAAAAATATCTTCACCTCCTTTTTTGGGGTTTATTTCTTTAAATGTGATGAAATTACTTGCTTCTAATGAAGAGTTATTTTCTGCACCGTCTTCACTAAATTCCTCTTGAAATGCACTATAAATTGATTTTGATTCTATTTTAGCTATCATTTTATCAATGCTATTCATTACAGCATTTTTAAATGTTTTTTGTGAAGCTGGGTCAAAATATAGTTTAATTTCTTTAGCAGGAATAGGTTCATTGCTACTCAAAGTGTCCTCTTCTACACCTAATTCACTTAAAATCTTTGAAACATTCTGTGACACTTTTTTCTGCAAGTCAATTGTAATATCTTTAGGAATAATTACAGCTAATTGGTAGTTTCCTTTTAATACTGCAGTTCTTGCCACATCTTCAGTTAAATCAATATTATCTTTTTGCGTTATAACCTCAAAAATATCACTCTCTTGTAAATTATCTTTAATTGTTTTTGATAAATCTCCTTTATCATTATCAACAAAAAGAATCGGAATCTTTACATTGTTCACTATCTTGAATGAACTATCTTGAATTAATGTTACAGTTATAATCAACACCAAAGGCATCACAAATAAAATTGCCAATCCGCCAAGGTCTCTTAACAGTAATAACATTTCTTTATATGCTGACATTACTAACTTACGCATGGTCTCTTAGTGCTAATCCTGTTAACGAAATAAATACATCTTCTAAATTAGTTGCATCAGTTGTATTCTCAATTAAAGATGAAGGTGTACCTTTAGAAATTATAATCCCTTTATCTAATATAGCCACTCTGTTACAAAACTCTTGAGCTTCAGTTAAATGGTGTGAGGTATAAACTATAGTGGTTCCTTTATTATTCAATTCTTTTAAATGGTCAATAATTACTTTTTTTGATTGCACATCAACTCCTACAGTGGGTTCGTCTAAAAATAATATCTTAGGATTGTGCAAAATACCGGCAATTAGATTTACTCTTCGTTTCATGCCTCCAGAGAAAGTATCAACTCTTTTATGTGCAAACTTTGTCAATCCGAGGCGTTCTAAATTTTCGAATACTACTTGTTTCAATTGCTTGCCGAATAAACCATACATACTGCCAAAATACATCAAGTTTTCATGTGCAGTAAGTGTAGGATACAATGCGTATTCTTGTGGTACTACGCCAATTAATTGTTTTATTTTTTTACTGTTTTGTTTAAATGACAAAACATTAATTGTTAAACTACCAGATGTAGGTTTTAACAAACCACAAAGCATAGATATTAATGTAGTTTTACCCGCTCCGTTTGGCCCTAATAATCCTATTATTTCTCCTTCTTCAATAGATAAATTTAATTGTTGAATTGAGTATTCATCCGCTCCCTTATACTTTTTTGAAATATCTTGAATATGTATTATAGAGGGAGCCATATAGTTAAATTGCCTTTTTTAATTTTTTAAAGAAATTTTCTTCTTTATCAGCAATAATTACCAGTTTATCTGCCACTTTATTATAGCTATCAACTTCAGAACTTCTATTTTTATAGATTCGTGAAGCATCTAATGCAAAATCGCGCCAAAGATCACCTATTTGAGTAATTTCATGAGATAATTCTTTCAATTTAGGGTTGTTTAGAATAACAGATGCTTCTTCTAAAAAAGCGCCATATATAAAACGGAATCCACCTCCACCAGTACCAATTTCTTCCTGCATTCTTACGATTTGTCCTAAATAATGATTTGCTTTTTTAGTGCCTAGTTTTATAGGCCATTTACGGATTAATTTCGCCACTTTACGGATTCCTTTTACACCGACAATAGGTACAGGAGCTAGCATGTCTCTACAAGTACTTTTTATTCCTATTTTAATGGCTTTTTCTAACTCTAACTTTTCTGGATAATTTATAGGATAATACATATGCCCTTTTGGTGCAAAAGCTCCTTTTGCAAAACGTACTTTTTCTAATTCTTTTGTCGTTAAGGTAGTCACCTTTTCCATAACAGGGTCGCTAATTAAATAGGTATCCTCTTTTTTGCCATAAACCACCATATTATGTGCATTAAAATGAAAACGATACTCATCAGGAAAATAGGTCAAATTATAAACTCCCACCTGTAAACCAACCGGATTATTATTTTTCAATTCAGCATCTAAGGCTAATTGCGCTTTCTTTTTATCTCTAAACTTATATCGTTTTACTTTCATTTTTAAACGTTTACTAAAACGCTTAAAGATAAAACCCGGCATTGGTCTAAAACTTATTGCCGGCGCATAATTTACTTTTAAAAAAGGTATATAAACAAAGAATAAGCCTGAACCAATACCAAAAACCATTGGTTCACTAATATCATGTCCGTTGTGCTTTAATAAATTAGAAACTACTCCGTTTTCACAGTGGGCAGATTGATTATGTGTGAAATCTATCTTCATAAATCGCTTTCAATATTTTGTAATTTCGCTATTGATATATCAAAAACAGTAGCGTATTTATGTAACATTTTGGTATTTAATTTTTTAAAAACCAAAGGTTTAAAATGCCTCTTCACTCTCCATTTCCACAAACCTACGTAACTAGCTAAGATAGTGAGATCCATCTTATGCACTTCCATATAATATTCAATAGGACTGGTTTGATTGTTTAAAACATTGGTCTTTGCTCTTTCAATACGTTCATTAATTTCTTGAATAGCATTATTCAATGCAATGGTTTTAGGATCCCAACCAGAACTGTTTTCTGTTACATATTCACCATTTTCATCAACAGCATAACAAAGTTCTCTAAAGCTAGCAGATTCTAAATTACTTTTATCTTGAGGTACATCTTTCTTTCTCATACTTCTTGAATAAATAAATTCATTTCACAATCAGCAAGTACAGTAGTATCGTTTTCAATTATACACTTAATGGTACAAATACTATATGAATCTGTATCAAATCTAGAAACTAAATTAGCTTTTGTAGTAAGTGTTTGTGTTACAATTGGCAAGCTATAAATATTTATTGATTTAATTACACTAATAAAGCCTATAACATCATTTGTTAAGCCTTCAAAATCATCTTCAGCAAAATAACTCTTTCCTACGATTGAAGAACAGGTTTGCGCAGCATTTTCTATCAAGCCGCATTCAGATAGAGTTTCATCTGAAACAAATATACAATTAGATTCAATTTTAAAAATGGTTTTTACTGTATCTTCATCAAAATCTGTAATATAATCTACCATAAGCATCGGTGCTCTATGTGGTAAAAACTTTTTTATATCGATATGTTTTTGCAAGCTTTTCAATTATTTCGCTAAAACAGTTTTCATTTCACCAGAAGCTATTTCTTCCTTATCAAGTTCTACACTAATATTTACCAAAGTGACACCCATAATTTCATGTAAAACAGAAACAGTAGTTTTTATTTTTTCTCCTAGTTTAGGTAACTTCTTTATTTCAACTTTTTTTATGGAGCCTATATAACCTGTTGGAGCTGGCAAATTTTTAAGGAAATATTGATAACCGGTATGTAATGCAATTGTTTGGGCCATGTGCTCAATTAAACCGGGCTCAGTAAATGTTGTATTTTTAGTGAAAATGTTGTTCTCGTTAATGGTTAGACCTGCTATAATTTTATTTTCAGAATACTGTATTAGCTTATCAACCATAACGAATGGTTTTTTTTGAGGAATCAGATCTTCAATGGTTATATTGGCATTGACTAATATATCATCATTTGAATTCTTCATTTAACAAACCGTTAAATATGCATAAGTATAAGAGAATCTGGCACTTTCAGGCACTGATAATAATATTTTATCTCCTTTTTTTAGTTTATCTAAATTTACTAATTCTTCTAGCATAATATAAATAGAAGCCGCGCCAACATTACCTATTTTATCTAAGTTCATAAACCAATTTTCATAAGGAATTTCAACCTCTTGCACAATCATTTCTTTATACAATCTTTCTCTAAAATAATAAGAAGAAACATGTGGTAAATAATATGTAATTTCAGATGCTTTTACATGGTGTTTTTCAATAGCTTTTTTTAAACTATCAACTCCTTTTTGTAAAATATTTTCGCCTAATAACTTCACATCTTGTTTCATTGCAAACAATGATTGTTCACTCCATTGATGTGCAGGATATTCGCTCCATGGTTTTAAATGTCCGTTTTCCAATTTATCAGCACCGGCATACATACAGGCTTCTAATTCATGTGCATAAGAAAAGCCTTCCATCCATTCAATTTTTAAAGGATTTTTTCCTTTAGGTTCACTTTCTAATAAAAAGCTCCTGCCCCGTCAGAAAGCATCCAACGTAAAAATTCTTTATTAA
>CAZHYX010000238.1:0-5022 GCA_964536675.1 uncultured Flavobacteriaceae bacterium | reverse complement strand
TTTTCACACCCAAGGGAATGATTAATAGCGAACCAGCCTGCGGCGGGCAAGCAGCATGTGACCAATAAAAAACAATAAATATAAACACATGAAAAAAATTGAAGTAATCATTAGAAAATCAAAATATCGCGAAGTAAAAGAAGCACTTTACAGTGTTGGAGTTACTTTCTTTACCTACTGGGATGTAACTGGAAAAGGTAATGAAAAAGAAGGGCATGTTTATAGAGGTGTTGCGTATAACACAAGTGATATTCAACGAAGAATTTTATCATTTGTTGTGAATGATGAATTTGAAGAACCTACTATCAAAGCTATTCTGAGTTCAGCCGCAACAGGTGAAGTAGGTGATGGTAAAATCTTTGTATCAGACATACAAGAATCTTACAGAATAAGAACAGGAGAAAAAGGTAGCGAAACTTTAAAATAAAAAATCAACTCAATAAAAATTTAATATGGAACTATTAACCACAAATAATGTATGGATGATGATCTGTACAGCACTCGTTTTCTTTATGCACTTAGGTTTTGCATTCTTAGAAATCGGATTAACAAGACAAAAAAACACGATTAATGTATTATTTAAAAATATATTTATCATCACAGTTGGATTATTATTATACTGCCTAATAGGCTTTAACTTAATGTATCCTGGAGAATTTAATGGCTTTTTCGGTTTTGCCGGATTTGGTTTAGACGCTCCATTAACTGTTGAAGGCGGTTTAGACTTAGCCTATAATGAAGGTTATACTTATTGGACAGATTTCCTTTTTCAAGGAATGTTTGCTGCAACAGCTGCAACTATTGTTTCGGGCGCCGTAGCTGAGCGTATCAAAATCGGGCCATTTATGATATTTGTAATCCTATATGTAGGCTTAGTATATCCTATTGCAGGCTCATGGAAATGGGGAGGTGGCTTTTTACAAGAATTAGGTTTTTACGATTTTGCTGGCTCAACCCTAGTACACTCGGTTGGCGGATGGGCAGCTTTAGTAGCAGTTTGGTTATTAGGTGCTCGTATCGGCAAATTTAGAGATGGTAAAACTGCGGTAATATTAGGGCATAATATTCCACTTGCCACTGCAGGTGTATTAATTTTATGGTTAGGATGGTTTGGCTTTAACGGCGGTTCAGTATTATCAGCTGACCCTTCATTAACATCATTGACTTTAGTAACTACTTGTTTAGCAGCAGCAGCTGGTGGAGTTGGCGCTTTTATACTATCAACAATCTTATATAAAAACTATGATCTGACAATGTTTTTGAACGGCATTTTAGGCGGATTGGTAGGTATTACAGCCGGAGCTGATCAAATGAGTCCTACAGATGCTATCCTTATCGGAAGTATTGCCGGCGCAATAATTGTATTAGCAGTTGCCTTTATAGACAGATTAAGATTAGATGACCCAGTGGGAGCAATTGCCGTACATTTAATTTGTGGTATTTGGGGAACTTTAGCTGTTGGTATATTCGGCAATATGGCAGGATGGGATCAATTCACCTATCAATTAGCTGGAGTTGGAGCATACGCTGCAATTTGCATCTCTTCAACTTTCTTAATATTATTCATACTTAAGAAAACTGTAGGAATACGAGTTTCTGAAAAAGAAGAATTGGAAGGACTTGACACTCATGAGCATGGTATGAATGCCTATCCAGATTTTAGAATGAATGAACATTAATTCACAAAACATTCCCCGAGATTTTTCTCGGGGTTTCCTTTAAATTGTCATTCCTGCGTAGGCAGGAATCCACAAGTAATCCATTAATTTCACAATTTCAACATCACTTTATTACACTTTTTAAAAAAAATGCATTGATATTTTACTTTCAATGCATTTTTTTTATAAAATTTTTCATTTAGGTATAAATAATCTAATTTTACTCTCATTTTGATGAATTTTATTCAATAGTATGAAAGAGCAAGGTTTATATTTACCCGAATTTGAAAAAGACAATTGTGGTGCAGGATTTATTTGTAACCTTAATGGGAAAAAGTCAAATAAAATTATTCATGATGCACTAGAAATTTTAGTAAAATTAGAGCATAGAGGTGCCGTTAGTTCTGATGGTCGAACCGGTGATGGTGCGGGTATTTTAATTGACATTCCGCATGACTACTTTTCTAGAGTCTGTGAGTTTAAACTACCTAAGCCTAAAGAATATGCAGTAGCTATGGTTTTTTTACCGAAAAAAAAGAATCAAAGACAATATTGTTCCTCAATTTTTGAAGAAGAAATAAAAAAGCAAGGTTTAGAAATTTTAGGATGGAGAAATGTTCCTGTTGATACTTCAAACCTAGGAAAAATAGCATCAAAAACAGAACCTAAAATAAAACAACTATTTGTCGGTAAAAATAAACTAGAACTTAATGAATTGCAGTTTAATGCAAAACTATTTGCAGCAAGAAAAATAGCACAGCATATTATTGCAAAATCAAAAATATCAGAGCATAAATATTTTTATCTACCCAGTTTTTCTACAACAACAATAATTTATAAAGGCTTACTAATACCCGAAGATATTGGTAGATATTATACCGATTTAAAAGAACCCGATCTAGTTACACGTTTAGCATTAGTACACCAGCGCTTTTCAACAAATACTTTTCCTTCGTGGGATTTAGCGCAACCATTCCGTTTTATGTGTCATAATGGCGAAATAAATACCCTTAGAGGTAATACAAGCCGAATGAGAGCTCGTGAAGAATTGATGAAAAGCGATTTGTTTGGTGATGATATAAAAAAATTATTCCCAATTATAAGAAAAGGAAAATCTGATTCTGCATCTATGGACATGGCTGTAGAATTATTATTGATGACTGGGCGTTCATTACCAGAAGTAATGATGATGATGGTACCCGAAGCATGGGAAAAACATCAAACTATGAGTGACGATAAAAAAGCATTTTATGAATACAATTCATGTATTATGGAACCTTGGGATGGTCCGGCATCAGTACCTTTTACTGACGGAAATTATATAGGTGCACTATTAGATCGTAATGGTTTAAGACCTTCAAGATACACCATCACCAAAGATGGCAATGTTATTATGTCATCTGAAATTGGCGTATTAAATATTAAACCAGAAAATGTTGTAAAACATGGTCGTTTAGAGCCTGGTAAAATGTTTTTGGTTGATATGAATGAAGGACGTATTATTGAAGATGAAGAAATTAAAAGCAATATAATTTCACAACATCCTTATAAAAATTGGGTATCAAAACACATATTACCTCTAGCAGAGGTACCTTATACCAATAATAAGCGCCCAATAGAAATTACAGATTACAAAACCAGATTACGATTATTTGGTTATACTTCTGAAGATATTTCTACCATCATTACTCCTATGGTCATAAATGCCAAAGAAGCTATAGGCTCGATGGGTAATGACACACCACTGGCTGTTTTGTCAGATAAACCGCAATTACTGTATAATTATTTTAAACAGCTCTTCGCTCAAGTTACCAACCCTCCACTAGATGGTATCCGTGAAGAAATTATTACAGATATTAGTTTAGCAATCGGAGGTGATCGGAATATTTTTGACATCGTGCCAGAACATGCTAAGAAATTACGTATCCAAAATCCTGTAATTTCTAATAAGGATCTAGATAAAATAAAAAACATAGATCATTCTGATTTTAAAGCAATTTCAGTTCCGATATTATATCCTATAGAAAAGGGAGTAAATGGATTAGAAAAAGCATTAAACGATATTGTAATTAAAGTTGAAAAAGCCGTTACAGATGGTGCAAATATTATCATTTTATCAGATAGAGGTGTCACTAAACAAGAAGTTCCGATTCCTGCTCTATTAGCCTGTTCATACGTACATCATTCATTAAACAACAAAGGCAAACGCTCTAAATTTGGTATTGTATTAGAAACCGCAGAACCTAGAGAACCACATCATTTTGCTACCTTATTTGGTTATGGTGCTAGTGCTATCAATCCATATATGGTAAATGAAATTATCAGAACTCAGGTAAATGAAAATATAATTACAGATATTGATGCTGACAGTGCTGTAAAAAATTTCAACAAAGCCATTGGTAAAGGTATTTTGAAAATCATGAATAAGATTGGTATCTCTACATTACATTCCTATAGGGCTTCACAAATATTTGAAATTGTAGGTCTAAAAAAAGCTTTTACTGATAAATATTTTCCTTATACGCCTTCGCGGATAGGTGGTATTGGCTTGTATGTATTAGATAAAGATTTAACAAAAAGGTATGAAAATGCTTTCCCTAAAGTTGATATAAAAGGTAAACCAACTTTAAATATTGGTGGAGATTATAGATGGCGTAGAAATGGTGAAAAACATATGTTTAACCCTACAACAGTTTCTAAATTACAACAAGCGGTTAGAACTAAAAGCAAACAGAGTTATAAAGTATATGCTGATGCCGTTAACGAGCAAAGTAAAAATTTAATGACCTTGAGAGGTATGTTTGAATTTAACAATTTAGACCCTATCTCAATTGATGATGTTGAACCTTGGACAGAAATTGTAAAACGATTTAAAACTGGAGCTATGTCTTATGGTTCTATCAGTCAGGAAGCACATGAAAACCTAGCCATCGCTATGAATAGAATAGGTGGCAAAAGTAATTCCGGTGAAGGAGGTGAAGACAAAAAACGTTTTAAAAAATTACCAAATGGAGATTCGAAAAATAGTGCTATTAAACAAGTAGCTTCGGGCAGATTTGGAGTTACTAGTAATTACCTTACTAATGCCAAAGAAATACAAATTAAAATGGCACAAGGCGCCAAACCAGGAGAAGGTGGTCAATTACCCGGTGAAAAAGTATTACCTTGGATAGCTGAGGTGAGAAACTCCACACCTTATGTAGGATTAATTTCGCCACCACCACATCATGATATCTATTCTATTGAAGACCTAGCACAATTAATTTTCGATTTAAAAAATGCCAATAGAGAAGCACGCATCAATGTGAAATTAGTATCAAAAGTTGGTGTAGGTACTATTGCTGCTGGTGTAGTAAAAGCAAAA
>CAZHYX010000237.1:4425-5041 GCA_964536675.1 uncultured Flavobacteriaceae bacterium | reverse complement strand
AAACAACAATGAAAGCATATATAAACAACATATCACATAACATACAACAAGGCGAAACCATTTTAGAATTCGTAAGAAGAATAGAAAATAAAGATGCAATACCTACTATGTGTCAAGATGATAGATTAGATAATTTTGGCTCGTGTAGAGTCTGTTCTGTAGAAGTTTCTCGAGAAAAGGGTGGAGCTACCAAAACCATGGCTTCCTGTCATACGCCAATAGCCGAAAATCTTTATATTTATCATAATACCGATAAAATGAAACGTCTGCGTAAAAATATTGTTGAATTGATATTGACTGATTACCCTTCTGATAAGGTATTTGCTCCTGATGATAAAAAACCAACGGAATTTCAAAAAACAATTGCACAAATTGGTATTCCTAATGTTCGTTATCCAAATGGTGACAACCATTTAGACATTCAACCTGATAGAGCGCATCCTTATATAAAATCAGATTTGTCTCAATGTATTAACTGTTATCGTTGCGTTCGTGCCTGTGAAGAAATTCAAGGAGAAATGATTTTGGGTATGTCAGGGCGTGGATTCGCGACCAATATCATCAAAGGTTTTGATACTACTTTTGATGAATCTGCTTGCGTATCATGTGGTGCTTG
>CAZHYX010000237.1:0-4415 GCA_964536675.1 uncultured Flavobacteriaceae bacterium | reverse complement strand
CAAACTTGCCCTACAGAAGCTTTAACCGATAAATTTGAAACAAAAACTCTTATTCCTGATAAAACGGTACGTACTACTTGTACCTATTGTGGTGTTGGCTGTCAATTAGATGTGTCTGTAATTAATGGAAAAATAAAAGGCATTCAAGCACCTGAAACAGCTGAAGTTAATGAAGGTCATACCTGTTTAAAAGGGCGTTTTGCATTTCAATTCTACGATCATCCTGATCGGTTACGTGAGCCTATGATTAAACGAAAAGGAAAATTTGAAGTTGTTACTTGGGATGAAGCGTATGATTTTATTACCAATAAATTAATCGAAATAAAAAATAAGTACGGTGTTGATTCCATTGGCGGAATATCCTCATCAAGAGCAACCAATGAAGAGAATTATTTAATGCAAAAAATGATTCGGGTGGCAATTGGCACTAATAATATTGATGGTTGTGCACGTGTTTGCCATGCTCCTACTGCTTATGGTATGCAACAAGCATTTGGTACAGGTGCAGCCACAAATTCTGTAGTTGATCTTAAAGATACAGATGCCATTTTTTTATTTGGAGCAAATCCCATAAAAGGTCATCCTGTAACTGGTGCTAAAATTAAACAAGCTTTTATGAAAGGCATAACTTCTATTGTTGTTGATCCTATTAAAACAAAATTAGCAGACCTAGCAACCTATTTTTTACAAATTCGCCCCGGTACTAATGTCGCTATTTTAAATATGATAGCACATTATATTATCAAAGAAGACCTGATAAAGCAAGATTTTATTGATGCTTATACCGAATTGTACAATGATTTTAAAAAGCACGTTACACATCTTGATATGGATGAATTGGCTACTTTAACAGGCGTTGATAAATACCTGGTTAGAGAAGCTGCTATAGCTTATGCTAAAGCGGATAATGCCATGGAATTTCACGGTCTGGGTGTTACAGAACATTTTCAAGGTAGTAAGACAGTTATGTTACTATCAAATATTGCAATGATGACAGGTAATATCGGTAGAAAAGGAGTAGGATTGAATCCGTTACGCGGACAAAACAATGTACAAGGTGCAGCAGATATGGGTGTACAACCTCATCAAGGTGCGGGTTATTTAGATATTAATGATTCTAAAGTACAACAATACTACGCCGAAAAATATGGCGTAGAAAAAATGCCAAAAAAAGAAGGTTTAAAGATTCCGAAAATGTTAGATGCAGCCTTGGAAGGTAAGCTAAAAGCATTGTATATTATGGGAGAAGATACTATTATGACTGACCCAAATTCAAATCATAGTATTAAAGCTTTTGAAGAACTAGAATTAATTGTGGTTCAAGAATTATTTATGACAGCTACTACTGAAATGGCTCATGTTATTTTACCTGCCTCTTCATATTTTGAAAAGAATGGAACTTTTACAAATGGCGAACGCCGTGTACAACGTGTAAATAAAGTAGTTGAACCTATTGGCAATACAAAACCTGACGGGCAAATTATTATTGATATAATGCATCGTTTAGGTTATGATCAACCAACGGGATTGGTTTATGATGCTGCAAAAGTAATAGAAGAAATTGCAGATGTAATTCCTTTTATGAAAGGTTTAACTTGGGAAGGTTTGGGTACAAACGGATTACAATGGCCTATAAAAGAGGATGGAACTGATACAAAAATGTTACACATAGATGGTGCCTTTAAAAAAGGAAAAGGGAAATTTCATAATTTTGCTTTTGAAGAAAGCCCTGAAATTGTTGAGCATGGTGCAATATATCCATTTATTTTAACTACAGGTCGTGAATTAGAGCATTATAATTCAGGTACCATGACAAGAAGAACCGATAATCAAGAAATTCTAAGTAAAGATTATTTAGAAGTACATCCAAAAGATGCGTTGAGAAAAGGTATTAAAGATGCTGAAATAGTTCGGATATTTTCTGATAGAGGAAGTGTCAATATTCCAATAAAATATTCTAAAAATGTAAAAAGAGGCATTTTAAGAACTACTTTTCATCAACCAGAAGTATTCATTAATATTATTACTGGTAGCGTTGGTGATAAAGAAACAATGACGCCTGAATACAAAGTAGTTGCTGTTGATTTTGAAAAAGTTTAAGAATTTCATTTATGCAAACATTTAACTACGAAGCACTACAAATAAAAGGGAATTCTTCTAAAAAAATTAATGATAATCTTGTTGTTGAAGCTGCATTACAAATTAACATCAATAATGAACCTTATACTGTTGTTATGCGGACACCTGATAATGATGTGGAACTTATTAGAGGTTTGTTATATGCTGAAGATATTTATAAAAGTAAAGAGTCACTTAATTTAGAAGTTGTAGAAACCTCAGAAAATGGATTTTGTGTTATAAATGCATCAATTCCAAAGCAACAATTAAGAAAAGGGTATTTAAATAAAAGAACCCTACTTTCTGTTTCTTCTTGTGGTATTTGTGGTAAACAAAAATTAGATGATATTAAGTTGACAGGCAGCTCTTTAAATGTTGGAATTTCAATTAACACTTCTGACTTGAAAAATTTGTTTTCAACAATGCAACAACAGCAATATGTTTTTGACAAAACCGGCGGTTCGCATGCCGCCGCTATTTTCAATACCAATAAAGAACTAATAGCAATATATGAAGATATTGGCAGACATAATGCTGTGGACAAAGCTGTTGGAAGTTTACTAAACCAACACAAATTAAAAGATGTTGCTATATTGTTGGTAAGCGGTAGAGTATCATATGAAATTATTTCAAAAGCATTTATTGCTAAAATTCCAATAATTGCAGCGGTATCAGCTTGTTCTACTTTAGCTGTTGATTTTGCAAAAGAGTTCGGAATTCAACTCATTGGGTTTTCAAGAGAAAATGATGCAACTGTGTATGCAAATTCGTACTAACCTGAGTTTGCAAATGTTTAGTAGCCACACCATTGAAAGAATCCATAAATTTTGATAAAAAAACAGATTTGTATAATTTCTTACTAAATCTTTAGAACTAAACCCAATCTTTAGGGTTTTTCAAGACTTCTAACAGTTTTCACTTCCCTTTTTGTGGGGTGATTGGTCATATACCTATTGTACATGTCGTGGTAAGCTTATATCAATATACTTTTTAAATAGAATATTAACCACTAATAATTACCTTTTTGCTATAGTTTCTATTATTCTTATTTATATTATAGATATAGACACCGGTTCCTAATTGAGGTAATTTATCAGAGATACTAATATCATGTTGACCCGGTTCTAAGATGTCATCAAACAAAACACCAGCTTGCTGTCCTAAAATATTATAAAGAGATATTTTATAGGTGTCTTGAAAGTTATTATTAATTCTAATAGAGACTTGTCCTTGATCATAAATAGGGATATGATCAAAATTCTCTCTAACTATATAATCATGGTTTGTTACTGTACTTGAGCAAGTAAAGCCTAAGTCTAACGCCGTATATGGTCTTGGTATTGATTGATTGATAATACTTGGGTCAACACACAACCATTGTTCCATAACAGTACCATATACATTGATAAAATCTTGAGTATATCTTAAATTTCCTCTTGTCAAGTTTGTTAGACTAGGATGTTCACCTACAAAACCACTACCATTAAGTGCTGGGCCAAAAAGCATCATAGGAGCAGCTGTACCGTGATCAGTGCCGTTTGATCCGTTTTCACGCACTCTTCTTCCAAACTCAGAAAAAGTCATAGTCAACACATCTTCATCCCTTCCACTAGGTTCTAAATCTCGGTAGAATGCCATAATCGATTCTGTGATATTAGTCAATAGCCTCTGATGTCTTTCTGGTTGATTTGCGTGTGTATCAAATCCGTTAAGGTTTACCATATACACACAAGTACCCATTCTAGCTTTAATGGTTCGGGAAATAATTGAAAGCGCACGACCTAAACTGGTATCAGGAAACTCTACAATATTCGTTTGCGAAGCAACTGCTTCTTTAATCACTCCTGAATACTTCAAGGTAGTATTGAGCACGCCACGTACAAATTTCAGTTGTGAGCCTTTGGTACAATCAGGTACATCGGCAGCATCAAATAAGTTTCCGCTTGAAGCAATTCGCTCTAACTGCCTTATATTTGCCATAGTAAATGCAAAATTATTTTCAGCACCTGTAAAAATCATATCGCCAACTCCTCCTATTTGAACTGCAGGAGGTGCATCAGGTAAATTTAATAAATAGTCAGGATAAATATTTTCAAAATAACGACCATAAACACCTGTTTCAACCAACTCATCATCTGTTCCTCTAGACATATTATCGGTTCCAGTAAAATGAGATAAATTTTGATTTTCATATCCTGTACCATGTACTACTTTCATGCACCCACCTTCCCAAATGGGTTCAATAGACTCTTGTAAATATTTTGGTACACCAAAATCATTTGATAGTTTATGTATAT
>CAZHYX010000236.1:0-5047 GCA_964536675.1 uncultured Flavobacteriaceae bacterium | reverse complement strand
AAACCAAAGCTTTGAATATTTTAAATCCGTATCCTGATTCTGAATATAAAAAATAATTAATCTCTATGGTTAATTATGTGATTGATAGGGAGATATAGGGTATTTTCTTATTTCAGTATCAATTTATTCACTGGCTAGCAAGCAATGTCATTAAATTAAGAAAATATAACCATTCCGTCTTATTCTTCGAATAAGACAACCTCCCCTTATTAAGGCACTTTCAGAAGTAAGCTTAAAATAATTATCTTTAGAAAAATCAGACTAAAAATTCCTACCTTTTGTGACTCCAAAACAAACTTATTCTTGAATATTAACTTTACTATCCTAATATGAAGTATAATCACCTATTCAAAGAAAACAATGATGATGATAGAATTTCTTTTTTGCTTTTTTTTGAATATCTTTAAGTTAGTGTTTTAAGAGCTGAATTTCCACCAAGCTTTTTTCTGAGATTTTTCAAATGTTGTTCCATATCCATATCCATATCCATATCCATATCCATAAGACTTTTTATGATCAACACCATTGACCAAAATTGACATTTTGGGTAGTCTTTTATCATTGTATAATGATTTAATATAGCTTAAAAAACGTTTATCAAGAAAATTAGCTCTTATAACATAAATAAAGGTATCAGCAAAATTACTAAGTATTGTTGTATCAGTTACCATACTGAATGCTGCAGTATCTACAATAATATAATCATAGTTCTCTTTTACGGTTTCAAAAAGTTCTTTTACCCTTGGATTCATTAATAATTCAGAAGGGTTCGGAGCAATGTCTCCAGATGATATTATATCTAAATTCTCAACATCTGTTGCTTTAACTATTATATCTTTTAATGTTAATATAGGATTAACGATATAGTTAGTGACACCAAACTCTCCTCTTACGTGTAAATAAGATTCAATTTTTGGGGCTCTAATATCCATTCCTAAAAGCAGTGTCTTTTTCCCAGCATGTGCCAATGAGGCTGCAAGATTAGATGAAACTAACGACTTACCTTCATGAGCAATAGTTGAAGTTATGAAAATTGTTTTTCCTTTAATTTTAGAATTTAATACAAAATTCAAATTCGTTCTTAAAATTCTAAAAGATTCAGCAATGCTTGAATTATCATTTTTTGTAATCAAGTATCGACCTTTTTTTTCCAATTTAGGTATATCTCCTATAATTGGAATATTTAAAGTTTTTTCAATTTCTTCTCTGGTATGAATTTTCGTATCTAGTAAACCTGATAAATAAATAATAATAAAAGGGATGAGTAACCCCATTAGAATAGCAACTAGAAAAGACATTACTTTTTTTGGTGCTACACGATCTGGATTACTTTCACCACCATCAATAATTATAGCATTAGGGTCTATTACTCCTAAAGTTATAGCTGTTTCTTCTCTTTTCTGTAATAAGTAAAGATAAAGTGCTTCTTTTATACCTTGTTGGCGTGTTATATCCCTTATTTCTCTTTCCTGTTTGGGTGCAGAATAAAGTCTAGAATTAATACGAGCTCCTTGTTTACTTAAGGCGTCTAAAGAAATTTTTTGTGATGTTTCTATATTATCTAAACCTTGCTTAATATTACTATTTAAAGTATTTAATTGTTCATTAATATTTACAACAATCGGGTTTTTTTCAGTAGAGTTTTTCAACAACCTCTTCTTTTCCATCATCAATTCATTATATCGTTGTACAGAAGTAGAGATGTTATTATCTGTAACACCAACATCTACAGGCATAAGTTCATTATTACCTTTTGTATTTACAAAATCTTTAACATAACCAATTTTTTCTAATTGAGTACTAACTTGAACTATTTGATTTTCAATTACCTGACCGCTTTGCATATTTAGACCAGTTTCTGAGGCTGCATCTGATAGTCTATAGCGTGTTTTAATAGATTCGGCAGTCAAATCAACATTTGTTAGCTCTGTAGAAATAATTTCGAGCCTTCTAGAAACAAAATCTGAAGTATTTTTAGATAGCTCTTCTTTCAATCTAATAGCTCGCTCGTTATATTTTTTAACAAGTTCATTTAAAAAATCTTCTGCTTTTTCTTTGACGCCATCAGTTATTTTTAACCTTAAAACGTTTGAAAACTCTGAGGCTGGTTCAATTGAAACTCTTTCAACAAAAGAATTTGTTAAGTCTTGAACTGAAGATATAGATACAAAAACACTTGAACCGATTAGATAGTTCTTTTTTAAATCGATATTTGGAGTTATAATTATATCACCAAAATTAGTATTTATCTTTTCACCGAAAGCATGTTTTCTTACAATTGATTTCTCAATGTTTGAAAAAGTGAATTGATTTAAGGAATTTATAGTAATAATAAATTGTGCTTTAGTTTTATATAATACAGAATCGTTTATAAAAAAATTTATTTTGAGAGGGGGGTCCGTATATCTCTCTCTTTCGTAAAATTCAGTATTAAGACCAAGTTTATCATCAATAAAGGTGCTTATATAATTTTTGTCAGTATAAAATTGAATATTGAGGTTAAGCGATTTAACAACTTCAGAAATAAGACTTTTTGAATTAAAAATTTCCATTTCATCTTCAATATTATCTTTAGACCCTCCCATCATACCAAGATCTTGAAATACTGACAAAGTTGATTTATCAGTTCCAGCTTCATCTTTAATTTTTATAGTAGCAGTAGCTTCGTAACTAGACCTTTCAAAGTTTAAATTTAAAAAAGCAAATAAAGAACTAATTATAACTGATAGCAAAAACCACTTCCAGTATCCTAAATATTTCTCAACGATTACCCTTAAATCTAAATTATCCCCTGAATTATCATCTTCTTTTAAGGTTACATTTTTATCAAATTCCATTTATTTCTTTAATTTGTTAAAATTTCTAATTATTAGTAATACTAATAATCAACGCTCCAACAGTTAATAATGTAGTAATCACACCTAATGTTGTATTTGTACTTGGACCTATAGTTGATGATTTAATTCTAGAATTATTTGGTTGTACGTAAATAACATCATTTTGAGATAAGTAATACACGCTTGAATTAAATACACTTTCAGAAGTCATATCAACACGTGTATATGTTTTTTTTCCATTTTCTTCTCTTATAACCAATACGTTTTTCCTTTCTGCTTGAATTGTCATATCACCAGCTAAACCTAAAGCCTCAATAATAGTGATTCTTTCATTGGGGATTACAAACGAACCAGAGTTTGCTACTTCACCCAACACGGTAACTTTAAAGTTAACATTTCTAATATTAACAATAGGGTTTTTAATATATTCTTTTAACATATCTTTTATTAATGTTGTTGCTTGAATTCTATTCAATCCGGCTAATTTGAGTGCCCCTAAAACGGGAAAATCTATATTGCCATTAGAATCTACTAAATAACTTTGTTGAGCAGTTCTCCCTAAAGAGCCAGAGCCATCTACAAAAGTGACAGCAGATAAATTAAAGGGTCTAACCGCATCTTGATCCAAAGCCGACACGTTTATAGTAAGCATATCATCTGGTCGAATTATTGGATTGTACGTATTAATTGATTTACTTACCCCCATTAAATCTACATCTTGAAAGTATACTATATTCTGTTTTGAACCACAAGAAAATAACAGTATTAAAAGACCAAAAAATAATAAATATTTTTTCAGGTTGAGAATTATTGTTTTTTTGTTCATTTTGATAAAATTTGGTTATAAATAATCTTATTTTTTTTTGATTTATTAACACTCATTATTTTTTAATTTAAGACTCTTATAATATAACGTCATTATTTAAATAACAAAAAAATATGTAAAGTCGTTAATAATAGAAGAAACCAAACTATTTCTACAAATAAGTCGTTTATACTTAATACTGTTATCACTTACATTTAAGTTGTGGTAACAAAATTCAGAATTCATAGCATTATGATTTTTCTTTATGACAAATATATAAAAAATATAGAAATTGCTTGAGTAAATTACTCTAATTTATGATAAGTTTAGTAGTATATATTACCATTTTAAGTTAAAATAATAATTATTTAGGTGATCTTCGTTTTTTTTATATAACTTAAGGGAATATTTACCTCAATTATATTTTCAATCCCTTCAATTCTAACAATCACTCTATGCTTTCCATTAAGTTGAATACATTCGGCAATTAAACCTTTAAATACGCCTTTTTCTACAATAATTGAATCGCCTTTTTTAAGATTTAAATTTTCAATAAAACTTATTTTATCAGTATCTGATAATAAAATTTTTAAATTATCGATTTCATAATCTCTTATTATTGCAGGTTTTCCTAAATGTTTTAAAATTCTTACCACTCCATTAATTGGTAAAATATTTTTTAAATTTCCTTCCTCTGTCTTTACAAATACATAAGATGAGATTAATGGAAGTTGGACTTTCTTTTTTCTATCACTCCATTGTCTGATAGTTGTGACAAGTGGCAAATAAGAATCGAAATTATATTGAGTCAGCAATTCATATACTTTTTTCTCAGATCTGGGCCTGGTATATGCTGCATACCAATTTTCTTTTTGTTGATCAGATTATTTGGTCATTTATTAATTACTTTGCATTTAATTCAAAAGCAAAAATAAACTTTTTAAATAAATAAGATTGTTATTTTCCGATACAATATATTTCAACCCTTATAAACACTGGGCTTACCGCTACTCGTGGTGTAAAAATGGTGTAAACCTTTGTTTGTTCTTAATCATATAATGCTTGACTTTGTGTTTATAACTTAAGGTAAAATGATTAGGTATTTATAACAAATTAAGGCTGTTTTGGTAACTTCGAGTTAATATCTTGCCTTCCAATAATTGTTATAATTTCTACTGTTTGATTTGTGATGCGAAAAAAAATACTATCAACGCCACAAACACATCTTCTAATTCCTTTACCTAAATAATCTAAAGATGGATATAAATAAGGGTTTTTCGTAATCATTTCAAATTGTTCAAAAAAAGCAAAGAAATACTTATCAGCTTGTTTTTCTCCAAATCTGTAAACTCCAAACTCGTGAATTCTTATTAAATCCTCATCTGCTTCTTTCGATAAAACATAT
>CAZHYX010000235.1:0-5119 GCA_964536675.1 uncultured Flavobacteriaceae bacterium | reverse complement strand
GCTTTTTTGTTCTCCTAAAGGTGCAATACCGCCATTTAAAATGGATGCTTTTTTGTTAGGAATAATCTTATTAATATTTACTTCATTTACAGTTCCTAATCCATTACAATGATCACAGGCTCCTTTGGGCGAATTAAATGAAAATGAATTAGGTTCAGGTTTCGGATACGAAATTCCACTTGACGGACACATCAAACTCCTACTAAAATAGCGTGTTGTATTATCTTCTGCGCTGAGTACTAAAATAGTATCATCACCATGGTACATGGCTGTTTTTATAGTTTCTTGTAAACGTTTTTTAGAGTAGCTATCAATCATTAATCGATCAATCACAATTTCAATATCATGTATTTTATAACGATCTAAACGCATTCCTTTTTCAATATCTTTTACTTCTCCGTCAACTCTAACTTTTACAAAACCTTGTTTAGAAATTTGTTCAAAAAGCTCTCTATAATGTCCTTTACGAGATTTGATGACTGGTGCTAGAATACTTATTTTATGAGTATCAAAATCATTTAAAATCAAATCAATAATTTGTTCATCAGAATAACTTACCATTTTTTCATTCGTGTTATACGAAAAAGCGTCAGCCGCTCTGGCAAATAATAACCTTAAAAAATCATAAATTTCAGTAATTGTGCCAACTGTAGAACGCGGACTTTTATTCGTAGTCTTTTGTTCTATGGCAATAACAGGCGATAATCCGTCAATTTTATCAACGTCAGGCCTTTCTAAACCTCCAAGAAATTGTCGTGCATAAGCAGAAAAAGTTTCAATATATCTACGTTGACCTTCAGCATAGATAGTGTCAAAAGCTAAAGAAGATTTACCGCTACCACTTAAACCGGTAATAACTACCAGTTTTTCACGAGGTATTTTCACGTCGATATTCTTTAAATTATGGACTCTTGCCCCTTGTACTTCTATATATTCTTGCTTTTTCAAAAATGAGGTTTTTACAGAAAAACGCAAAGTTACATAATCCTATCTGTTTTTAACAGGTAACAATGATATACATCTTATAAATTTCTTCTCTTAAGGAACTATGATATAACTTATGTTCTGCATGACCTTGTAGTGTTTGAATTAGCATTGATTTTAAATGAAGAAAAATTGTTTTTTACTACTGTTCTTTGTCATTCATAGAAAATTATTTAACCCCTACTTTAGTTTTTTTAGCCAATCTAAACCCTAATGTGGCATTTACTTAATTGAATATAACAAACATTAATTTGTTGCAAAAGCTAAACATGGTTACTTAATTTTCACTAATTTCGATAAACATTTGAATCTTTATAGTTTTCATGAACAAACTTTTTAAAGGAGTATATTTACTCTATTTGCTATTACACATATCAAGTTTAGATGCACAAACATATTATGTAGATACCGGGGGCAGTAATACTACTGGTAATGGTTCAAACACAAACCCATGGTTAACAATAACTCATGCTTTGAGTAATGTTCAAGATGGTAGCACAATTATGGTTAATCCAGGTACTTACGTTGGTATCGTCTATTTGGTAGGAAGTTTCTCAATAGGTGTTTCAGTCATATCAACAACTCCATATATGGCAAAATTGCGTTATAATGATGGTGCAGTTGTGAGAGGATATATCAACGCACTTGGATGTCACGGAATTACCTTGGATGGTTTTGACATAGCTCATCAAGGAACAGGAGCATCTCCACTAGTATTACACTTTGATGGAGATAGTACAGGAGCGGTTCATGACCTTACTATTCAAAATTGCATTATTCATGATAGTTATAACAATGATTTAGCTAAAATTAATAACAGTTGTTATAATATCACTATACAGGGGAATATGTTCTTTAACCAAGCAGGGTCTGATGAACATATTGACGGTAATAGTGTAGAGAATCTTATTATTCAAGATAATATTTTTTTTAATGATTTTGCCAGTAGTGGTCGTACAAATAATAATAATACCAGCAGTTTTATAGTGGTTAAGGATAGTGGAGGAGATAATGACCTATATCTTGGTTCTAACAATGTAAAGATTCGTAGAAATGTTTTCTTGAATTGGGAAGGTAGTAGTGGAACTAACTTTATTTTGCTTGGGGAAGATGGTGAACCTTACTATGAAGCCTATGATGTTATGATTGAGAATAACCTGATGATAGGTAACAGTTCTAACTATATGAGGGCACCCTTTGGAATTAAGGGATGTAAAGATGTTACTTTTAGAAACAATACAATTGTAGGTAATCTAAATGCAAACGCATTCGCTTTTAGGTTCAACTTAGAGCAACAAAATTTGATTAATGACAATATTCATATTTATAACAACATTTGGTCAGACCCAACAGGTACAATGAATGATTTTTCAGATTGTCCACTAACTGGTACAGATAATTTTTGGTTAGATAATAATTTATATTGGAATGATGGAACACCTATACCAACCAGTAGTTCTGATTTGATCAATATTACAGATGACCTGAATAGCTTGCAAGGGAATCCATTATTGGGAAGTCAAGGATCTATAGTTATCCCTCATTTTAATTCTAATACAAACTTATTTCAGGATGGTTCAACATCCATACAAGAAGCTTTTGTGAATTTAGTAAATAATTATGGAACACCAACATCAGGAAGTATAGCAATCAATGCAGCAAATGAAAATGAAGCTTCTTCTGAAGATATTTTGGGAAACCCCCGAGTTATAGCAGATATTGGAGCTGTAGAATATGATTCTTCTCTTAGCTTTGAAGAAGAAGATAAACTGAAATTTTCAATATTCATTTACCCAAACCCTTTTGAAGACCAAATTAACATATTACTTCCTGATGCATTCGTGTCTGAAGAAGTTCAATTCCAACTATGGGATGTGTCAGGAAGATTAATTATGACTTCAACCAATTCAGAAATAGTGAATTCCATAATTATGATTGACGTGTCTGAAGTTTCATCAGGCATCTATTTTGTCAAATTGTTTAACGCAGCAGGAAAATCGGAGTCGATTAAAGTTTACAAAAAATAAGCAAAAGTGCAGACAAACAAAGGTCAACTTAGTAGTTGTAAATTAAAAAAACAATGACGGTCTTAAAATAATAAATCTATCAATGAAAATTTCTCCTTTTGTAACATACACTTTTAACTCTCAAATAGGCAAGATACTTTTTTCTATGACATTTATAGTATTACTATTTCATATACAATCGTATAGTCAAACTTCATCACTTTCTACTAACCACTCAATCCTGTTATAACCATAAGCTTTTCTTGAGGCATTTTTATGGTGATATTCTTAAAATTATAAACCCTAGCTTCTAGTATTTCTATATACTCTTGTGACATTAGTTTAAAAAAAATGTAATTAATTGCTATTAAAATTTGAAAATAATTTTTAAAGTTTTTAATTAATATAAATTGTTAAATTGCATCAAAATTAATAGCAATGACCATTATTCATTCTATAAGACATTTTTTTGAAAAAAGAGGCTTTGACGTTTCTTCCAGATTGGCAGATAAACTAGGAATGCGTGTTACAAATGTGCGTTTATTTTTTGTATATATTTCATTTGTTACTCTGGGGTTTTGGTTTGGTATTTATTTAACTCTGGCTTTTTTACTCAAATTAAAAGATATGATTTATACAAAAAGAAGCTCTGTATTTGATTTATAAGAAGCATGAATATTTCCCACTCTAAACTATACAAGGCATTTTTATTGCTTTTTTCAGTAATTATTGTTAATGACCTATCAAAAGAATTATTATTAAAATCAATTAGAGATTTAGACTTACGAAGAAAAAGAGGTTGCTTAGTTATTGGTTTTAAAATACTTGATAATGAATATGTTATCAATCCTGAAGCTGGCGCACTACTAATTCCCAAGTCTAAACTAAATGTGTTAGGAAATTCAGAGCAAATTCAAAATCTCAACAAATTATTTTAATGAAGTATAAAATATTGATTACCGGAAGTAACGGATTACTAGGTCAAAAACTCGTTAATCTATTTTCAATAAAAGACGATTTTGAAGTCTTTGCACTTTCGCGGAATAAAGACAAAAATGAAACAGTAAAAAATTATACCTATTATAATATAGATATAACAAATGTTAAAGAATTAACCCAGCTTTTAAATAAAATAAGACCGCATTATATTATCAATTGTGCTGCTATGACTAATGTTGATGAGTGTGAAATAGAAAAAGAAAAATGCGATTTAATAAATGTTGAAGCAGTTAAAACATTAATAAGTTGTGCTAAAGAACACAATAGTCATTTAGTCCATATTTCTACTGATTTTATTTTTGATGGAGAAAATGGTCCATATAAAGAAGATGATAAACCAAACCCGATAAGTCACTATGGGCTTTCAAAATTAAAGTCAGAAGAACTAATAATTAAAGCAAAAATTAAGTATACTATATTAAGGACAATTTTAGTATATGGACTCGTTGATAATATGCCACGAAATAATATTGTACTTTGGATTAAAAGTGCACTTGAGAATAAACAAGAAGTTACAATTGTAGACGATCAATATAGAATGCCAACTTTTGTTGATGATTTAGCTCAAGCTTGTTTATTGTCTATTCAGTACAATGCCTATGGCGTGTTTCATATATCTAGTAGTGAATTGTTAAGTATTTATGAAATAACACTACAAATAGCGAGTGCTTTCAATTTAGATACCTCTTTTATAAAACGAATATCCACCTCACAATTAAGTCAAGAAGCAAAACGACCACCTACAACTGGATTTGATTTAGAAAAATCTAATAAAATATTAAATTTTCCCATACTACCATTTAAAAATAGATTACAAGTGTTTAAAAATCAGCTATTAACTTCTGAGGTTTGACCAGTATTATTATGCCTTATGCCTTTGTTAATAACTTTTCCGTTAAAAATATTTAAAATCATATAGAATTCGATTAAATTTGCATCCCTTTATTACGGGGTTTGGTGTTGATAATTAAGCAGTTACAAAAAACTTAAAAATCTTTATTAAAAAAAGATGAAATAGTTTTGTAAGAGATAAAAACCTTTATATATTTGCACCCGCTTAAAGAGAAAAGTAAGCAAGTTCATTGAAAGATTAAAAAATTGACAGCGTAAAATTGAGTAAGAAAAGGGAT
>CAZHYX010000234.1:0-5147 GCA_964536675.1 uncultured Flavobacteriaceae bacterium | reverse complement strand
AAAATGCCAAAGCTTGCTAAATTGAAAGAAAAGCATGGAGATAATTTTGATGTAATTGCCATGAATCATAGAAGTTGTAGTGGTAAACTTAATAGATTATTAAGCTCATATCATAGTGGTAAAACAGAAGATTTAGAAGCTGTAATAGAATATATTAATAATCACTATGATTATAAAGAAATTCATATCGTCGGGTATAGTCTTGGCGGGAATATGACTTTGAAATATATGGGTGAGGAAAATGTATCTTCAAAAATAAAATCTGCTGTTGGTATTTCAGTCCCTTGTTCTTTAAAAGATTCATCTATACAAATGAATTCATTTAGTAATCGATTATATTTGAATCGGTTTTTAAAATCTTTAGAAAAGAAAACATTGGAAAAATTAGATCGGTTTCCAGATTCATTTTTAACAGAAAAGTCTATCAAATCTATCAAAACCTTTAAAGATTTTGATGATATATATACCGCTCCGGCACACGGATTTAAAAATGCTGAAGATTATTATAAAAAATCAAGTAGCAAACAGTATATACCATCTATAAAAATACCTACATTACTTATTACAGCATTAGATGATCCTTTTTTTGGAGAAGCATGCTATCCATTTAAGGAAGCTGAAGCCAATAATAATTTTTTCATGGAACTAACTACCTATGGCGGTCATGTAGGATTTGGAGCCTATCTCAACCCTACTCGAAATACTTGGTGTGAACATAGAGTTTTGTCGTTTTTGAAGTATCAAGAATGATTATTTCTAATTTAAGGTATTCTATATAATAAATTCTTGAAATTAATTGGTTATTAACTTAATATCCGTCTCTGCTCCCGAAGCCTCGGGATTACTTTTTTTAGTAAAATGTGGTAGTCTCATAATTAAAAATAGATTGCCACAGTCATCCCGATAGCTATCGGGACTCCTTCGCAAAGACGTAAACATTCAACATTAAATAATTCATTACGTCGAACTCACATTAAATAATTATTCAGGCTTATTGAAAGGTTTTCCAAAATGAAAAGCTGATGATGTCGGCCCATATTTTTGGATAATCTCTAATTTTTCTTTCGCCTCTTCTATTTTTGGAATATGACCAGCAGGAACCCACCATAAAGCCTGATGTGCTTCCACAAGTTTATGAAACCATGCTTGACGATCTCTAATTAATTCAACATGAGCAGATTTATAAACAAAATTCTTTAATGCATCTATACTTTCCCATACGCTCATATTTACCAATAATAATGGTTTATCAAAAACTCTAATAGCGGTAGAATCTCCATCTTCTGTTTGTAAACGCCAAACAAAACCTTCAGCCTTGTCAGCTGTCTTATTAATTTCGTCTAAACGAGAAACGAAACCTTTCATTATTTCGGTATCCATTTCAGCTTTAGCTAAAGCAATATTAATTTGTGCCAAATGATATTTTGTCATTATTCAAAATTAAATTAACTGTTAATTTATATTCTCAATCAATCCCGTCCTAAACGTTTTTAAAAATTAATAAAAAAGAGAAAGAATTTAAAGTATCTCAAATATATTTGAGTTGCAAAACAAAAAAAACTTTCTCTTATGTCAAAAATAACATTATTTGGTCAAATCATTCAGAAACTAGACCGTTCAATTTTCAAGAATCTTGTAAAAGTTCATAAAACTGATAAACATCAAAAAGGTTTTGATAGTTGGTCACATTTAACCTCTATGCTTTTTTGTCATTTTGCAAAAAGTCAATCTCTCCGAGATATAAGCAATGGGTTACGCTCAGCAACTGGCAATCTAAATCATTTGGGCAATGTACATCCACCAACAAAATCAAATTTAAGCTATCAGAACAAACATAGGAGCTGGGAACTATTTAGAGACTATTATTATGCCTTACAAAAACAATTAGGACAGCAAGCAGGTTTTAAACAGGTTAAATTCAAAATTAAGTCAAAGATATTCTTGTTAGATGCCAGTACAATTAGCTTGTGCTTGTCTTTATTTGATTGGGCTAAATACAAAACCAAAAAAGGAGCGATAAAACTACATACTTTGCTTGATTTTGATGGGAACCTTCCTACTTATGTAAATATTACAGATGGCAAAACAGCAGACAATAAAGGAGCTTATGACATCCCTTTAATAGCATTGAGCGTTATAGTTGCCGATAGGTTTTATAATGATTTTTACTTGTTAAATATTTGGGACAGCAACAGGGTGTTTTTTGTAATTAGACACAAAAATAACTTGAAATTTACTGTGGTAAAAGAAAATGAGTTGCCAGAAAATAGACATCAGCATATACTTAAAGATGAAATCATTGAACTAACAGGAAAGACAAAAGAGAAATACCCCAAAAAACTAAGAAGAGTTGCTGTATGGGATGAAAAAAACCAACAAGTGATAGAGTTGATAACAAATCATCTAAAATGGTCGTGCAATACCATAAGTGAACTTTACAAAAGCCGTTGGGATATAGAAATATTTTTTAGAGACATAAAACAACTTCTACACATAAAATCCTTTATTGGTACAAGCAGAAACGCTGTTATGATACAAATATGGACAGCATTAATTACAATTTTGGTTCTAAAATATCTGAAAGAAATAGCAAAATACAGTTGGTATTTATCAAATTTAGTAGCGTTCCTTAGAATAAACCTTTTCGTTAAAATTGATCTCCAAAAATGGCTAGATGAGCCATTTTTAAAAAAAGAAAAACCACCAAATATTGGAATACAAGGGGTGCTTTTTGATTTTCGATGATTTTACAGACTAGATTGCAGTAAAACCAATACCTATGATTTGTCCCGAAATTTATTTAGGACGGGATTGATTCTCAATCAAATAAAAAAAAAAGAATTTAGAACTTTGTAATTACGGATACTAAATAAACAATTTATATTAGATTCAATTGAATTCACAATATACTATCAAAATAAATGTTATTTTAATTATAAAATAAGATATTTGTAAAAATCAAAAAAGTACACCTTGAAAAAGATCTATTTACTTTTTTTAATTATAAGTCAAGGCTTATTTAGTCAAACTATAAGAAGTTTTTCAAATGAGTTTTTGAATATTGGTGTTGATGCATCAGCATTTGGTATGGGTAAAGCTGTCACGGCAACATCAAATGATGTAAATTCAATATACTGGAATCCTGCTGGTTTAGTTGGTTTAGAAGATTATCAAGGTTCTTTAATGCATGCTGAATACTTTCAAGGTATAGCAAAATATGACTATGTAGGTTTTGCAAAACCTATTAATGATGAAAGTACCGTAGCCGTATCTATTATCAGGTTTGCGGTTGATGATATTTTAAATACTACTCAGTTAATACAAGACGGACAAATAAATTACGATAGAGTTAGTTTGTTTTCTGCAGCTGATTGGGCTGTAAATGTAGCTTATGCAAAAAAATTAGTAATAAAAGATCTAAATATAGGTGTAAATGCAAAAATTGTACGTCGTAAGATCGGTGATTTTGCTTCTTCTATAGGATTTGGTCTTGATGCCGGAATACAGTTTCAACGTGCTGACTGGAAATTTGGCCTAATGCTTCGTGATATAACTACTACTTTTAATGCATGGTCATTTGATCAGGATGAATTAAATACAATCATTGATATTTATGACAATTTGAACAATACTATTTTAAATGATGGTAATCCGGATAATGATGATGAAATAATACCCACTGTAGTACCAGAAAAATTAGAAATTACAAAACCAAAAATGCAATTAGGTGTTGCTCGTGAATTTAGTATTGGTAGAGATTTTAATGTCCTAGCAGCATTAGATCTAAATATGCGTTTTGCAGAAACTAATGACATTATTTCAACATCGTTTATAAGTGTTAGTCCTGCTTTCGGGTTTCAAGTTGATTATGCTGATATGGTATATTTAAGAGGTGGTGTAAATAACTTTCAAAATCAAACAAATTTTGACAACAGTAAATCCTTAATTTTAGAACCAAATTTTGGCGTAGGTTTTAAGTATAAAGGAATACAAATAGATTATGCATTAGCCAATATTGGTGGAGCAAGTGGTGCATTATTTTCTAATGTCTTTTCTATAAAGGTAGATTTTAGTTATTTTAGATAGTCCCATCTTAAATCCTTCCCAAAGGGAAGGACTTTTGTTAATAATAAACTTAACATATTTTGAAACAAACATTTTTATTATCTCTTTTTAGCTTACTATTCTTTACAGGTTTCTCTCAAGAAATTAAATTATCTCCTCAAGCTGAAATCAGCATTATTACCGTTGGTCAAGGAAAGGAATTAAACGATACTTGGGGACACAGTGCTATTCGCGTATTAGATCAATCAAATAATCTTGATCAAGTATATAATTATGGAATGTATGATTTTGATACCCCAAATTTTTATACAAAGTTTGCTCAAGGCAAATTATTATATGATTTAGGGAAATATCCTTTTTATCTTTTTTTAGAAAGTTATATTCGGCAAAATCGGGAGGTTACTGAACAAATATTAGACTTATCTCCCTTACAAAAACAACAATATTTTGAATTTTTGCAGAACAATGCAAAACCTGAAAATAAAAAATATTTATACGACTTCTTTTTTGATAATTGTGCTACCAAACTAAGAGATGTGACAACAGAGATACTTGGTGACAATGTAAATTATAAAGACGAATTATTACAAAACACTTTTACCTTTCGCGATTTAATTTATCAAAAATTAGAAAATCATCCTTGGGGTACATTTGGTATTGATATTGCCTTAGGTTCTGTAATTGACAAAAAAGCGACACCCAAACAGTATACTTTTTTACCTGAATATGTCTATAAAAGTTTTAAAAATGCTGTTATTTTAAAAAATGGGAAAGAAATACCACTAGTCAAACGGACAGTTACTTTGTATCAGCATAAAGAAGAAAGCGTTCGAAAGACATTTTTTACACCTTTGTTTATATTTTCAATAATCTCTATAATTGTTTTATTTATAACTTATAGAGATTATAAAAAACATCGACGAACCAAATGGGTAGATTTTAGTTTATTCTTTATTACAGGTTTAGTAGGCTTAATTGTTCTTTTATTATGGTTTGCAACAGATCATTCAGCTACCGCCAATAATTTTAATATTTTTTGGGCTTTTTTACCTAATCTATTTATATCTTTTATATTGCTGAAA
>CAZHYX010000233.1:0-5156 GCA_964536675.1 uncultured Flavobacteriaceae bacterium | reverse complement strand
AAAAAAGTACTAGTTGTTCCAGATATTAATATTTAATATCAATCAGGTTATAACTTATTGGGTTATTTAAAAGTTGAACCTAGTTTTATTTCTATATCAGTGCCAGAAGTTATTATTGATTCAATTATCACTATACAAACTAAAAACACTACACTGACCGATGTTAATTCGTCTATAGAGGTAAACCTTCCAATTATGGCTTTAGACAGAAAATCAAAAGTCAAATATTCTGTTGATGAAGTTATGGTAACTGGTACTGTTGAAAAGTTTACCGAGGCCAAATTAAAATTGCCTTTTACAATTAAAAACTTACCTAATAATTATAATATAACTACTTTTCCTGATCAGGTTGAAGTTGTCTTTCAAGTAGGTTTGTCTAATTATAATAAAATCAATAGAAACGATTTTAAGATAAGTTGTGATTATAGTAGAACTGTTAAAAATGGGTTGACATATCTTATTCCGGAATTGGTATCAAAACCATCAATGATTTCAGGAATTAAAATTGTACCTAACCAAATTGAATATTTAATAAAAAAATGATTACAATTGGTTTAACTGGGGGTATAGGAAGTGGTAAAACAACAATTGCCAATTATTTTATTGAATTTGGTGTACCGGTATATTTTGCGGATGATGAAGCAAAAAGATTAATGAATTCATCAATAAAGATCAAAAAAAAATTAACCGCAGAATTTGGTAAAGAAACCTATAAAGATGGAGAATTGAATAGAACATTTTTGGCCTCTATTGTATTTAATGATAAAAATAAATTAGAGAATATTAATAAAATTATTCATCCAGAAATTGCTAAACATTTTTTAAAATGGATTAAAACTCAAAAATCAAATTATGTAATTCAAGAAAATGCCATCTTATTTGAAAACGGTACAGCTTCAAAATTTGATTATATTATTACTGTTACAGCGCCTATTGATATTAAAATTAATAGAGTCTTGAAAAGAGACTCCACTTCAAAAAAAGCCATTTTATCAAGAATGAGTAATCAATGGAATGATAATAAGAAAGTTGAGTTATCTGATTTTGTTATCCATAATATTAATTTAATCGATACAAAAAAACAAGTTAAAAAACTTCATAAAAAATTGTTGAAAATCACAATCAAACAAGAAAACTCTTAAAAAATTGTTAAATAGTTTTGATTTTAGTTAATATTAGTTAAATCAAATCAAATATCTAATAAGTTAAATTAATTTTGTTAAAATGAGTAAACGAGTTTTTATACTCTTAATTGTATTAATGATTTTTGCTTTAATTGGGATTATAGCAGTACAAATTTATTGGATTAACAATACCATTGAAATACGTGAAAAACAATTTACTAATGATGTAAGATTTGCATTAGCAAATGTCTCTGAAAATATAAATAAAAGAGAGTTAGATGATTATTACAAAGAATATGGTTCTGTTATTGATAGTTTTAAACAATCACCTGAATCAGTTGTAAGAGATTTTCATTTTCAGAAAATTGATACCGTTAGAAACGAAATTTTTGAATTTAGACAAAGTATTTTAGAGAATAATTTTAAATCGACTATCCCTTTGTTTGGGAACGATTCTTTGACATTTAAAACTTTTTTTAGCGAAAAATCTAAAGAAATCAGTACAATTAATAATTTTAGTAAAGATTACGTTGATGCAACACCTCAAGAACGAATTTATGAAGTAGGTAAACTAGGTAAGTTATTGAGTGCTCAGTTTGAAAATATTTTTAGAGATATAGCAGCTAATTTACCAATTTATGACCGTATTAATATTAATGAAATTACATTAAACCTCGATAATGAATTAAGAGAAAGAGGCGTTGATACTGATTTTGAGTTTGGAGTTTTTGGAGATGGATTGGCAACTAAGGTAAAATCTAATAAATTTAAAAAACAAAAGGGTAAAAGTTACCAAGTACCTTTATTTGCAGATGATGATGGCGATAGTAACTATCAATTGTATGTTAGTTTTCCTGAGAAGAATGAATATATTTTAGCAAGCATCGCTAATATTTTAGCATTGTCAGCAATTTTTATACTTATTATAATTTTAGCTTTTGCAAGTGCCGTATACCAATTATTAAAACAAAAACAGATTTCAGAAATAAAAACAGATTTTATTAATAATATGACACATGAATTTAAGACACCTATTGCTACCATAAATTTAGCCTTAGATGCTATTAAGAATCCGAAAATTATTGATAATAAAGAAAAAGTATTACGCTATATTGAAATGATACGTGAAGAGAATAAACGTATGCATGGGCAGGTTGAAAATGTATTGAGAATATCAAGACTAGAAAAGAATCAATTAGATTTAACCAATGAAATTGCTGATTTACATGACATCATACATGATGCTATAACACATGTTGATTTGATTGTAAAAGATAAAGGAGGTTATATAAATGAACACTTTGAGGCATTACAAAGTGAAGTGATGGTCAGTAAATTTCACTTTACCAATGTAGTTGTCAATATGTTAGATAATGCCGTTAAATA
Source organism: uncultured Flavobacteriaceae bacterium (assembly GCA_964536675.1). Lineage (GTDB taxonomy): Bacteria > Bacteroidota > Bacteroidia > Flavobacteriales > Flavobacteriaceae > Aureibaculum. The sequence goes on along the minus strand of CAZHYX010000233.1, from coordinate 2,646 downwards.
TACTAATGATGTTCCTAATATTGATATTTATACTGAAAATGCAGGTAATAATATCATTCTAAAAATAAAAGATCAAGGTATTGGCATGAATAAAAATGTACAAAAGCACATTTTTAATAAATTTTATAGAGAACAAAAAGGAAATATACATGACGTGAAAGGTCATGGTTTAGGTTTATCCTATGTAAAGAAAATAGTTGAACATAATCACGGTAGTGTATATGTTGAAAGTGAAAAAGGTAAAGGAAGTACATTTACCATAAAATTACCCTTAATTTAAATTATAATAAGTATGGCAAATAAGAAAATATTATTAGTTGAAGATGATCCAAATTTTGGCACGGTATTAAAAGATTATTTAATGCTGAATGATTATTCAGTTACACACGCAAAAGATGGTTTAGAAGGTTTGATAATGTTTAAAAATGATGATTTTGACATCTGCATTTTAGATGTTATGATGCCTAGAAAGGACGGTTTCTCATTGGCAAAAGATATTAGAACAACCAATAAGGAAATTCCTATTATATTTTTAACGGCAAAAACAATGAAAGAAGATGTCCTGAGAGGCTATGAAGTTGGTGCCGATGATTATTTAAATAAACCATTTGACTCAGAAGTGTTGTTGTATAAAATAAAAGCGATTCTACATAGAAAGCAAAAAGACATTAATGCTGATGACGATCAACATGAATTTCAAGTGGGCAAGTTTCATTTGAATTCTAAATTAAGACATTTATCTTATGATGGAGGTGAACCACGAAAGTTATCACCTAAGGAAAATAAATTGCTTAAAATGTTGGTATTGCACCTTAACGATTTAATGCCTAGAGAATTAGCATTAACAAAAATTTGGAGAGATGATAATTATTTTACTTCAAGAAGTATGGACGTATATATTGCTAAACTACGTAAATATTTAAAAGAAGATAATAATGTTGAAATTGTAAATATTCACGGTGAAGGTTTTAGATTGATTGTGAGTTAAATTGATATCATTACTTTTATAAAACTTACTTTGAATTAAGGTTATAAATGTGTTACTATAAATGAGGTCATTTTGGTGGCGGTATCTAATAGATTTTCGTCGACCCAACCATGACCTTCGTTCGGATAAAGGGTAAATTCATTAATCACGCCTAAATCTTCTAGTTTTTGATGCATTTCTGTGCCTTGAGATGTTGGAATTAATGGGTCTTGACCTCCATAGAATAATTGTGTAGGAATAGAGGTGCTGTTAACTCTGTGATATGGACTAATATTTTCAAAATATTCAATATTATCTTCATAAATGATACCGGTTATTTGTTGAAACGAACTAAATAAGGCAATAAACCCGAGGTCAGTTGCATTCGTATAAGAAGGGTCAGTAAAGTTAGTAGGCCCGACAATACTACATACCATTTTTATATTTTCATCATCATTATGAGCATACGAATAGAGTAAAGATAGATGTGCACCTGCACTCACACCAATAAGACCAAAGTTGCTAGAAATTTGATATTCCTCTTTTTTTTGTTTTAGTTGAGTGAAAACACTTTTGATATCATCTATCTGCATCGGGAACGGACTGTTACCAACAGAAGCTAATCTATAATTTATATTGACAATTGCATAATCAGGAAGATTTGATTGAAGGTAAGTTACATACCCGTTCATATCATTTTTATCACCTTCAACCCATCCGCCACCATGTATTAATAGAATAACTTTCGTTATGTTAGAATTTCTTCCTTGAGGTAAATAAATATCGTATTTTTGTTCATTACTAGAACCGTATGGTACATCTATTATTTCAATTTTTGATAGAGGGAGCTCATTAGTATTGTCATTATTTGAACACGATAAAGAAAATATCATAATCACAAATACATATATATTGTAATTAATTTTCATAATTTAGTTTAATGTCTAAATATATCAAAATATATAATGAAAACCCTAACCCTAAAGAGATTGACAAAGTAGTCGAAATCCTCAGAAAAGGAGGCTTAATTATATATCCAACTGATACTGTTTATGGTTTAGGTTGTGATATTACTAACGTTAAAGCGTTGGAAAAAATTGCTCGTATTAAAAATATAAAATTGTCAAAGGCTAATTTTTCATTTATATGTTATGATTTGAGCAATTTATCAGATTATGTAAAACAAATTGATACACCAACTTATAAAATACTGAAAAGAGCGTTGCCCGGAGCATATACATTTATTTTACCAGGAAATAATAAACTACCAAAGGCTTTTAAAAACAAAAAAACAGTTGGTATTAGAGTGCCCGATAATAATGTAGCAAGAGAAATAGTAAAAGCATTAGGCAACCCTATTATTTCAACCTCTATCTATGATGAAGATGATGTGATTGAATATACTACAGACCCAGAATTAATTTTTGAAAAATGGCAAAAATTAGTTGATATAGTTATTGATAGTGGTTATGGTAATAATCAACCATCAACAGTAATCAATTTATCTACCGATGAAATTGAAATTATTAGAGAAGGTAAGGGAAGTTTGGATATTTTATAAATGTATTTTTCGAGAGTCTGTTTTTTGGTCTTTCATAAATGACTATGATTAATTGTTTAATTTTAATCAACCTGTTTTAGAATCTTATAATTAGTTTGTAAGTGTTGAGCTAATAATT
>CAZHYX010000232.1:0-5164 GCA_964536675.1 uncultured Flavobacteriaceae bacterium | reverse complement strand
TAAGCTTTGCGCATTATGACACTGATTATCATAAACGTTCTGATTTTAAGGAAATAATAAAATTATTATAAATTTGATTTATGTGCCAAACATGCTTTTACAAAAGCAACAAATAAAGGATGTGGATTCAATACTGTACTCTTATATTCAGGATGATATTGCACACCTACAAACCAGGGATGGTTAGCTAATTCAATGATTTCAACCAAATTAGTTTCAGGATTTACACCTGTAGCTACCAATCCTGCCTCAGTAAATTGTTTTAAATATGCATTATTAAATTCATAACGATGTCTATGGCGCTCACTAATTAATTCAGTTTGGTAAGCTTTAAAAACATTAGAATTCTTCTCTAATTTACAATCCCATGAACCAAGTCTCATTGTTCCTCCTTTATTAGTGATATTTTTTTGTTCTTCCATTAAACTAATTACAGGATATTTGGTACTGCTATCCATTTCAGTAGAGTTGGCACTTTCTAAGTTTAAGACGTTTCTAGCAAATTCAATAACAGCCATTTGCATTCCTAAACAAATTCCTAAAAAAGGGATGTTGTGTTCTCTCACATAAGTTACAGCATCAATTTTTCCTTCAATACCGCGTTCACCAAAACCAGGAGCTACTAAAATTCCGTCAAGATTTTTTAACTTATCAGGTACATTTGTCATTGTTAAATTTTCAGAATGTATCCAATGTACATTTACTTTTACTTCATTTGTAGCACCAGCATGAATAAAAGCTTCAGAAATTGATTTATATGCATCATGTAATTCAACATATTTACCAATTAAACCTATTTCAATAGTATGTTTAGGGTTTTTATGCCTTTGTAAAAAGTTATTCCATGTATTTAATGTTGGTTTTTTATCAGTTGATAATTCTAATTTTTTTAGTACAACATCATCTAAACCTTCGTCATACATCATATTAGGAACGTCATAAATAGTATCAGCATCTATTGACTCTATTACATCCTGTTTTTGTACATTACAAAATAGTGCGAGTTTTCTTCTAATACCATCTGATAAATGGCGTTCTGTTCTACAAACCAATACATCAGGATTCACACCGCTTTGCATTAACATTTTTACTGAATGTTGTGTAGGTTTTGTTTTTAACTCTCCTGCAGCAGCTAAATAAGGCACTAATGTTAGGTGAATAACAATAGCATTATTTTCGCCAAGTTCCCATTTTAACTGACGTACTGCTTCAACATAAGGTAATGATTCAATATCACCTACTGTTCCACCAATTTCGGTAATAACAATATCATAATCACCAGTATTACCTAAAATTTGAACACGATGTTTAATTTCATCAGTAATATGCGGAATAACCTGAACGGTTTTTCCTAAAAAATCACCTCTTCGTTCTTTGTCAATAACAGCTTGGTAAATTCTACCGGTAGTGACATTATTTGCTTGTGAAGTAGGAATATTTAAAAACCGCTCATAATGACCAAGATCAAGATCAGTTTCAGCACCATCATTGGTTACATAACACTCTCCATGTTCATAGGGATTCAATGTTCCCGGATCAATATTGATATATGGATCTAATTTTTGAATGGTAACAGAATAGCCTCTTTCTTGCAATAATTTTGCTAAAGATGCCGCAATAATGCCTTTACCGAGTGATGAAGTTACGCCTCCGGTAACGAAAACGTATTTAGTGTTTGTCATTTACTAGTTGGTTTTGCCAAAAGTACAAACTCTAATTTTATTGACAAACGAAAAAAGAATTTTTAATAATTTCTTTTTTAAGGACACCACTATTAATTATTCTTTCAAAAATTTTATTGTTTTATTAATAGTATCACCTGAGATTTTAAGAAAATATAAACCACTAGATAATTCATTTATCTTTAATTCATTTATCGAATGGTTTAATAATACTTGCTTTTTTATAATTTTACCAGTAACAGAATGGACTACAGCACTTGTAATTTGAGTAACTTTTGTCATATCAATATATAGTATGTTGGAAGTTGGATTAGGATATGCAATAATTTCTAAATTCAAAGTGTTTTCTATATCAACACCTAATGTAAAATCTGGAATCAATGAATATTGAATACCTGTACCAGCTGACCAAGCCCAAACATAAGGAGTTGCACCTGTTTCAATATCTAGACGCCCACCATTTGTCCATGCCATACCGTCATTAGCAAACTCCCAAGTATCGCCGGCATCATACGACATTAAAATTCCTATAGAAGTGTTATCATAACCTCCTGAATGATAGCTTAATGAAGATGAGGCGTAAATAATATTTGAATTTTGTTTTGAAATGGCTATACCACGCATTTTATCATTTGTATATAATTTTTCCCATGTTGAACCAGCATTATCACTTCTATACAATCCTTTGTCTTTACCATGCGCAATAACATATACTCTATTTTCAATAGTTGGGTCAGTTTTAATGTCAAATACTCCTTCCCATCCAACAATTGGTGGATTTGCATCTAGATTATTATAAGTTGGAACAATATCGGGTCTCATAATTGCATTAGGGATTGTAGTGCTGAAGCGCATTTCGGGTAATCCTACTTCATTCCAATTTTCACCACTATCTGTTGAACGCCAAAACCCACTTTCACCACCAGCATAAACTAATTGAGCATTTTTTTTATCGACTTCGGTAAACTTCACTCCAGTCATATTGTTTGATTTTTTTATCCATGTTTCGCCATCATTAGTTGATTTATAGACTTCTCCTTCTTGAGTTAAATATAAGGTTCTATTATTAACATCACTATTAATATCGATTGACATTCCATGGGTAGCAAGTCCAAAAGGTTTGAGACCATTATTACTTAAGTTCCAGTTTTCACCATATTCAGTACTTTTAAAAACCGCGCTTTTGGTATCAGGTTGATCAGCAGAAAAAGTAGCCCAAACTACATTCTCTCTGATGGGATCACTGACTACAAAATTACAATTAGAGCCACCACCTGCCCACCATGAGTAATCAGGATAAGTACTTACATCCGGAAAACTTTTTTTCCAAGAATTACCATGATTTTTGGTGTACCAAAAACCAAGATCATAATATCCGACATAAACAATCTGTGAATTAGAATCATTCACATCAATCCAATTACCTTGAATATTTTCCATACCAGTAGAAAGGTAATGATCTGTTGTTATTTCTTTACATGATATATTATTGATATGATTTCCGCCATCAATTGTACTCCAACTCCATTGCCCAAATGAACCATATAATCTATCAGGTTTAAACCTATCTTTAGTCAATGTTTTTACTAAACCGTTAAAACTACCTACTAAAGCATAGTTTGGGTGAGCACATTCAATTTTCCAATTTTCTATTAATCCGGTATGTTGCCAAGTATTACCACCATCTGTAGTTTTCCAAGTTCCTGAATTGTCATCGCTTGAATCTATATTAATAATTTCTGTTAAGCTAATGTTTTGAGGGTTTGTACCAACACTAATAATCCCCCCATGATCTATACCATTTTGATCACTTATTTTTTGAAAAGAGGTACCTTCATCAGTACTTTTGTAAAATTCTCCGGTGTCAGATGCGTATAGATACATTTCAGAATCACATCCGTTTGAAGTCATTTGAAAAGTTGTCATATATATAATACTTGAATCTGTGGGATGTAAATCAAAGTCCAAAATTTGAGGGAATACCCCATTAACTTTTCCTATTCTTGCCCAAGACGAACCTCCATTAACAGATCTATATAAGTTTGGGTCAGTACAACCGAATCGTGCTTTACCTGTAAGGGCATATACAATTTCTGGATTATTCTGATCAACTAATATTTTAACAACTCTTGCGTCTGTGGGAATACCAGTTGTATTTACAATTCCCCAAGTTTCTCCGGCATCAGTTGTTTTTAAGAAAGATAAAATAGGTAGCCAATCTTCATAATGTGCCATATAACCAACGGAAGCATCAGAAATAGCCATACCAATACTTTCTATATAACCCATACCATTGTCTCCGAGTTCAATTTGAACAGGGTAAACCATATCTCCGCCATTTTTAGTTTTAAAAGCGCCAATTGCAGTACCAATAATAAAGATATTACCATCAGTTGCATGAAAACCTAAAGAAGAAATATGAGTCTGTGTTAAGCCTTGGGTTGCACCTATTACTTTCCATGAATCTCCATTATTTGAGCTGGTATAAATACCACTCAAATCTGAAGCAGTAACAATTGTTCCGTCAGCTGTTGCTCCAACCATTGCAATAGCACCACCACCACCGGGATTTGTTCTTGTCCAATTGTGTTGAGAATGAGTTTGTAAATAGATGAAGAGTATAATTAGAGAAAGATAAAATTTCATAATAAGTAAGTAGCGCTTTAGTGAAAAAAGCTAATTTATAAAATCAAAACCTATTTACTGCCCTGCACTTTAAGGTATATTATAATTTTACATGATATTTTTTACTCGCCCAACTTCCCCTGAAAGTAATTGTACTTTTATACCATGAGGATGATTTGATGATTTTGTTAAAATTCTTTTTACAACACCTTTGGTCAATTCTCCTGATCGTTGGTGGTGTTTCTGAACAATTTCAACTGTAAAACCAATTTTAATATTTTTCCTATTTCTACCGTCTTGATTATTTTGTTGCATGTTTATTTGTGTTGAACGCTTATTTAGTTAATTTCTTGAAAGCATAAAAATTGAAAAAATATTATTTTCAAGTTTATGATAATACAATCTTTTACTATCATTTGAGAGAGAAGGTCCTTCTACAAATGCACTTAAATTACCTTCAAAAGGTTCTGTAATTGATATAGGCTTTTCAAATACTCCATTTATTTGATTTCTTTTTGCATAATATAATTTAAAAACTGGAGGGTCAGATAAGGTTACTTGTGAGTAAAATAATTCTAATTCATCAGAAGAAATTTCTCCTGCATACTCAATAGCTTCATCAGTATTTATATCGGCTTCATTGGTTGGGATATTAAATTCGTCATTGGTTTTTAGGGCAAACCTGATATTTCCTTTATTTGGAAAATTATCTCCTACATTAAATTTTGCATTTGAAGCAAATAAAGTATTTCCGTTTTTAGAAATCTCCACTCCCATATTTATCCAATTAGGAGTAGGGATGTTAATTGTACCGTTTATTTTATGAAGATTGGTAACTATACCGTTATTAAATGTTC
>CAZHYX010000231.1:1673-5170 GCA_964536675.1 uncultured Flavobacteriaceae bacterium | reverse complement strand
GAAAAGAAGTGAGTAAACAATTTATATGACTAGTTTTATGGTTAAATTGGTATTAGAACTAAATTATGCCCTTTCGTTTAATTTTATTTATTAAATATGTTTAATAATAGTAAAGCAATATTAATATTTGTCTTTGTTATAAGTTTAATTCTCACTTGTAAAAAAACTAATCAATTACCCGACCCACTTGAAGCGGGCTGGAAAGGAAAATCTGTATGTAAAATTATTGAAGAAACTGATAAATTAAGAGTTTTAAAATGTACTTTTAAACCTGGTGTTGGACACGAGAAACATTATCATAAACCACATGTTGGTTATACACTAAAAGGTAGTAAATTTCAAATTAAAGATAAAAAAGGTATTCGAGAGGTAAATGTATTTACCGGTAGTACTTTTTCTAATAATAAAATCAGTGAACATGAAGTATTAAATATTGGAGACAGTACTGCTGTTTTTTTAATTATTGAGCCAAAATAAGTTAAGCCTCTTTTTTAAAACAACCTTTTTAAACCCCAAATGCAGTTATCACCACACTACGCGACCCGCCATTATTTCTATGCTCACATAAATAAATACCCTGCCAAATACCTAAATTTAACTTTCCTTCGGTAATAGGTATTTGTACTGAAGTACCCATTAATGATGATTTAATATGTGCAGGCATATCATCTGAACCCTCATAAGTATGTTTATAATACGATGCGTTTTCTGGTACCATCACATTTAAATGACTTTCAAAATCTTGTCGTACCGTTACATCTACATTTTCATTAATGGTTAAACTGGCTGAAGTATGTTTTATAAATACTTGTAACATACCCGTATTTATTTCTTTAATCTCGAGTATACTTTGTAGAACAAGTTCAGTTATTAAATGAAAGCCTCGGTGGTAAGATGGTAATTTTATTTCTTTTTGATATATTTTCATGATAACAATTTTAGAGATTATTAGATTTAGATTTTATGCAAGAAGAGCTCTTTAGTTTTAGATTAAAATTATAATCTAATAAATAAATAACAAAAACCAAACTATTGGTAAACTCTCAACAAAAAAAGCACTATAGTATTTGTTTTGTTTTGAGGTAGCTCTAAATAGAAAGATTAAAGAAAATACTGCTATTATTAAATGTATTCTAAATTGCTCTATCTCCATTGGGTTTTTTAAAAACTCTAACCCTAAAAACATCATCAAAAATAATAGCCCTACAGTTTTAGACCTTTGAACTCCAAAAATCTGAGGGATAGTTTTTAAATTTATAGCATCAAAATTAATATCTCTAATATCAAATGGAATAGTAATCGCTACAACAAATAAAAATCGTTGAATAAAAGTAACCATTTCATTATCACCTAACTCAATATCATAATTAATCATAGGAACAAGTACGGTAGTACCAGCCCAAGAAATAGCAATCAAAAATAGTTTGAGAAAAGCCACACTTCTCAACGTCAATGAATTATTCTTTTTAATAGGTAACGGTATAACATAAAATAAGGTAAATAACCCAAAAGGTATCAAAGTAAGTAAAGTAGTAAGCTTTAATAAAAAACTCAGATATATAATAATAAGTAGACTTATAAAAGTCAAGCCTAAAATACCTTTTTTATACTGTTTTACAAACTTAGAAGTCCAGCTATTAATATCAAAAACCTTATATAGTCGTATAAAATTATAAGATGTAATCGTTGAAAAAAAAACAAACCAAGGTAATAAGTTACTTTCAATTGAATGGCTTAATAAGGTAATTTTAGTTAGGCAAAAAACTGCAAAAGCAACATGAATATTACTAAAAATATAAAAATCAAAAATACGTTTGATTGCTTGCATCCTACAAAAGTACTAAAATGATTTTCTTACTGATAAATTCTAAATTTTACCCTTTAAAAATTATACTTTTTTAAGTACATTTGAATTGAATTAGTAATATGAATAATGCTTAGTAAAAAAGCTACTAATACACGAATTTTTATGATTTATTTTGAAAAAATGATTAGAAAAAGTAACACAAATTCCTAAAAAAATCCTTTGAATTTTTAATTTGTGTAATTATATCTTTATATTTTCAAACATTTTATTAGTGTATCCGTGGCAAAAAAAATTAAAAAATGAAAACAGATTCCTTTGTAGAAAGACATCTCGGTCCAACAGAAAATGAGGTTCAAAAAATGCTTCAAACTATTGGTGTAGAAAATCTTGATAAGCTGATAGACAATACAATACCTACACATATAAGGTTACAAAATGATTTGAATTTACCTCAACCTATGAGCGAATACGAATTTAGCGCTCATATTCAAAAATTAGCAGAAAAAAATAAACAATACAAAACATATATCGGTTTAGGTTATCATCCAACTATTTTACCTGCTGTTATTCAACGTAATATTTTTGAAAACCCCAGTTGGTACACTTCATATACACCTTATCAAGCAGAAATTTCTCAAGGTAGGCTAGAAGCGCTTTTGAATTATCAAACCATGGTAATCGATCTGACGGGTATGGAGCTTGCAAACTCTTCTTTATTAGATGAAGGTACCGCTGCAGCGGAAGCGATGACCCTATTATACAATGCGCGTTCAAGAGATCAAAAGAAAGTAGATGCCAATCAGTTTTTTATTTCTGATGATGTGCTACCACAAACTGTTTCTATTTTAAAAACACGTGCTGAACCTTTAGGTATTGAACTTATTTTTGGCAATCACCAAACGTTTGAATTCTCTTCTAATACCTTTGGTGCTATTGTTCAATATCCTACAAAATACGGACAAGTTTACGATTACACTTCCTTTATAGAAAAGGCACATAATAATGATGCTAAAGTTATTATTGCTGCTGATTTATTGAGTTTAGCAGTATTAAAATCTCCTGGAGAAATGGGTGCAGATGTTACCGTGGGTACTTCGCAACGTTTTGGAATTCCGTTAGGATATGGCGGACCGCATGCAGGGTATTTTGCTACAAAAGAGGAATATAAAAGGTTAATTCCGGGTAGAATAATTGGTATTACTATTGATGCTGATGGCAATAGAGCTTTACGGATGGCATTACAAACCCGTGAACAACATATTAAAAGAGAAAAAGCCACATCAAATATTTGTACCGCACAAGTTTTATTGGCTGTTATGGCAGGAATGTATGGTGTATATCATGGTGCTGACGGATTGAAATATACCGCAAAAAGAATCCATTCATTGGCAAATACATTGAATGAAGCAATAGAAAAATTAGGGTTGAAACAGTTGAACTCTACCTATTTTGACACCTTACAAGTAAAAGTAACCAATACTGAAAAACTAAAGTTTATTGCAGAAAGAAGTGAAATCAATTTCCTTACTATTGATGACACTACTATAGGTATTTCTATAAATGAAACAACTACCGATAAAGATTTGAATACTATTTTGAGTGTACTTTCTGAATCAGAGCATAAAGATAGTATTACCATCAATGATTGTTCTCTTTATGTAAGTATCCCTAAAGAATTGGTACGAACGTC
>CAZHYX010000231.1:0-1663 GCA_964536675.1 uncultured Flavobacteriaceae bacterium | reverse complement strand
TTAACGCATGATGTCTTTAAAAAATACCATTCAGAAACTGAAATGATGCGCTATATCAAACGGTTAGAGCGTAAAGATATTTCTTTGACTGATTCAATGATCTCTTTAGGATCGTGTACAATGAAATTAAATGCAGCTTCTGAAATGTTACCGTTAAGCTCAAGTAGTTGGAACAATATTCATCCTTTTGTACCGATTGAACAGGCTCAAGGCTATCAAGAAATGCTAAAAGGTTTGGAAGAGTCTCTAAATATAATTACAGGTTTTTATGCTACCTCACTACAACCTAATTCAGGTGCTCAAGGTGAATATGCAGGTTTAATGACCATTCGATCTTTTCATAAGTCAAATGGCGAATCACAAAGAAATATATGTTTGATTCCTGCTTCAGCACATGGTACAAACCCTGCTTCGGCGGTAATGGCAGGAATGAAAGTAGTGGTTACCAAAACTTCAGATGATGGTAATATTGACCTTAATGATTTAAAAGAAAAAGCCGAATTACACAAAGATAATCTTGCTGCATTAATGGTTACTTATCCTTCTACTCATGGTGTTTTTGAATCTGCTATTATGGACATTACAGAAATTATTCACAGTAATGGCGGACAAGTATATATGGATGGTGCCAATATGAATGCACAGGTAGGTTTAACAAATCCTGCTACTATTGGCGCTGATGTTTGTCACTTAAATTTACATAAAACATTTGCGATTCCGCATGGTGGTGGTGGTCCTGGGGTTGGCCCTATTTGTGTTGCTGAGCATTTAGCCCAATTTTTACCTACCAATCCAATTATTGAAACCGGTGGCAAGAATGCTATCTCTGCAATTTCTGCTGCTCCTTGGGGTTCTGCAATGGTAGATTTGATTTCTTACAGTTATATTAAAATGCTAGGCGCTAAAGGACTCAAAAAAGCAACTATTTATGCCATTTTAAATGCCAATTATATCAAAGCCAGACTAGAAAAGCATTATAAAATTTTATATACCGGCGAAAAAGGTTTTGCAGCCCATGAAATGATTGTCGATTTTAGAGAATTTAAAGCCAAAGGTATTGAGGTAACTGATATTGCGAAACGATTGATGGATTATGGTTTTCATGCACCTACCCTTTCGTTTCCTTTGATGATTGAGCCAACCGAGAGTGAAAGCAAAGAAGAAATTGATAGGTTTTGTGATGCACTCATTGAAATAAAACATGAAATTGATACTTATGTTGAAGATGAAGATTCTGTCTTAAAAAACGCACCTCATACACAGGCTATGATAACTAATGATGATTGGAATTTTAGCTATACAAGACAAAAAGCAGCATTTCCGTTACCATATATTTCCGAAAATAAATTCTGGACACCAGTACGTAGGGTTGATGATGCTTATGGTGATAGACATTTAGTATGCTCGTGTAATCCTATTGAAGATTATATGGAGGTTTAGATTTCTTTTTGGTCTTCTAGAAATTCTATTAAGGAAACCTCTAAAGCATTAGCAATTTTTAATAGTGTAAGGATTGTGGTATTTCTTTTCCCTGCTTCAATAGCATTATAACTGCTTTTATCGAAATTACAACGATAAGCAATTTCAGTTTGGCGTATTTTTTTAGATAAGCGTATTTTTCGTATTCTTTTACCTAAAGCTAGTAAATATTTTTTATCGCTAT
>CAZHYX010000230.1:4389-5241 GCA_964536675.1 uncultured Flavobacteriaceae bacterium | reverse complement strand
TTCTGCTTTTTCAATACTAAAAAATACCTTTTCTTACGTCGAACTCAGGTTAGAAGGTGTGATTTTTACTTTTAGCTGGATTTAACATTAGTAAAACTCCCCTCCTTTTTTAAGGAGGGGTGGATTTTTGCCTTAGCAAAAAGACGGGGTGGTATTTTATTTTAGTATGTAAAAAGATTCTTTTTAAACCTTTAACTTAATGACATTGCCCTTCCCTTTGGGAAGGGAAGTTAGAAACTACTTTAATGCGGATAATTTTCCCCTTTGGAGAAATTGAAGATTCAATAAAGTTAAATGTTCGAAGGACAAAGGGGGTCAAATAGCTTTCAGGCTCAAATCCATATTATAAACAGAATGGGTAAGTGCTCCTGATGAAATAAAATCTACGCCACATTCAGCATACTTTCGTAATGTATTTTCATTGATACCACCTGAAGATTCCGTTAAACATTTATTTCCAATTAAAGCAACTGCTTTACGGGTATCTTCATAATTAAAATTATCGATTAATATTCTATAAACACCATCTGACTGTAATATCTCTTCAATTTCTTGAAGACTACGAGCCTCAACAATAATTTTTAAATCACGATTAGTGCCTTTTAAATATTGTATAGTTTTATCAATAGCTTTAGTAATACTGCCAGCAAAATCAATATGGTTGTCTTTTAGCATAATCATATCGTACAAAGCAAATCGGTGATTTTCACCACCACCAATCTTAACTGCCCATTTTTCTAAAGCTCTGATACCAGGAGTTGTTTTACGAGTATCTAAAATTTTTGTTTTTGTGCCTTTTAATAGATTGACAAACGATCGTGTTTTAGTAGCAATAGCACTCATACGTTGCAT
>CAZHYX010000230.1:0-4379 GCA_964536675.1 uncultured Flavobacteriaceae bacterium | reverse complement strand
AATACCAATCGCTCCGCTTTTAAAATAGATTGAGAACTTCCTTCCACATAAAAAACAATATCACCATATTTAACTTGACTACCATCTTCAATAATCGTTTCAATTTTCAGATCACTGTCAATAAATTTAAAAACCATTTTTGCAAACTCAACACCAGCTATAATGCCTTTATCTTTCACTAACAGTTTTGCTTTTCCTGTAGTCTCTTTTGGAATACATGCTAATGATGAATGGTCACCGTCACCTACATCTTCACGAATTGCATTATTTATTATGAGTTTTAATTCCTTTTCAAATTGTTGTTGAGAGATCATATATCATATTTTAATAAAACAAAAATAGCAATTGATTTTAGATTTATGAATTACGATTTAAGAAAGTTATATTAATATTTCAATATTGATTTCATTAATCTAAAATTGTAAATTTGCTTTATGAAACGAGCATGTTAAAAAGATTATCACCAAAGGGAATGATTAACAGCGAACAGTATGTGACCTTTGAAAAACAATAAATATAAACACATGAAAATAAAACTCATCGCAATAGGTAAAACAGATAATAAAAATCTGATACAACTTATTGATGAATATCAAAAACGGTTGCAGCATTATATTAAGTTTGAATTTGAAGTAATTCCTGATATTAAAAATACAAAAAACCTATCAGAAAATCAACAAAAAGAGAGAGAAGGAGAACTTATTCTTAAAAAAATAGCACCAACAGATCAATTGATTTTATTAGATGAAAAAGGATATGAATTTCGTTCTATTGAATTTTCTCGTTTTTTACAAAAAAAAATGAATTCGGGTATTAAACAATTGGTATTTGTAATTGGCGGACCTTATGGGTTTTCTGATGCTGTCTATCAAAAAGCTCAAGGAAAAGTATCACTATCTAAAATGACATTTTCACATCAAATGATTCGCCTTTTTATGATTGAGCAACTATATAGAGGATTTACTATTCTTAAAAATGAACCTTATCATCATGAATAGTCTAAGAAATTCCAAATAACAAATTACAATCACTGGGTTTTAAAATTTGTTATTTATATAGTAACCATTTGGGGTTTATGATTCGTCCCAAGTACTAGGGATTGAATATTTTTTAAAGCTTGCTCAATATCCCAAATAATATCATCTGCATTTTCAACACCAATAGACAACCTGATTAATTTATCGGTTATATTCATTCTTTCTTTATGCTTTATGTCAACACCTGCATGTGTCATCGAATTTGGATGCTCCACTAAACTCTCTGTACTTCCTAGACTTACTGCCATTTTAAAGAGTTTTAAACTATTCATAAATTGGAATGCTTCTTTTTCACCGCCTTTAATATCAAAAGATATCATTGCTCCCGGAGCTTCACATTGTTTTTTAAAAATATCGTATTCTTTTGTCCCTTCTTTGAGTAATCCTAAATAATTTACTTTTTCAATGGTTGGATGTTGTTCTAAAAATATAGCTACTTTTTGTGCATTTTTTGTCTGTTGATCCATTCTTACTTTTAAGGTTTCTAAACTTCGTAATAGTAGCCAAGCGGTATTCGGACTTAGCATATTTCCTAAAAAAGTACGTAAGGTTTTTACGCGAGTTATTAATTCACCTGACCCTAATACAGCACCGGCAATTAGGTCACTATGACCGCCAATATATTTAGTAGCTGAATATAAGACAAGGTCAGCACCAAATTGTAATGGGTGTTGCCATAGTGGTCCCATATAGGTATTATCAACAGCTAATAATACTTGTTTTTCATCAGTACTAAAATGACTGGCAATATTTTTATAACTTTCTATATCTACAATATCATTGGTAGGATTTGCAGGCGTTTCTAAATAGATCAATGTCAATTTATTAGCTTTACCCGTAGCCTCAATCAGTTTTATGATAGTAGCAGAGTCTTCATCAGGATGTACCCCTAAAGTGTGTACCCCAATTTTTGCTAAAAAATGTTGGATAAAATGATCGGTTCCTCCATAAACAGGATTGCTATAAACTAATAGGTCACCAGGTTTTAAAAATTCT
Source organism: uncultured Flavobacteriaceae bacterium (assembly GCA_964536675.1). Lineage (GTDB taxonomy): Bacteria > Bacteroidota > Bacteroidia > Flavobacteriales > Flavobacteriaceae > Aureibaculum. Next base: position 2,346 of record CAZHYX010000230.1, on the reverse strand, counting down.
AATAGTACCGTACTGATGGCAGACATACCACTTTCAAAAACAGCACAGTCGTCAGACTTATCCCATAAACACAATCTGTTTTCTAAAATTTCTAAGTTTGGGTTATTAATTCTACTATAGATCAAGCCTAACTCTTCTTTTGGTCCTTTATCTCTCAATCCATAAGCAATTTCAAAAAAAGCTTTGCCTTCTTCAGCAGTTTTATATTCAAATGTTGATGTTTGAAATATAGGGCATTTTATTGCGCCTTCTGATAATTCAGGATTATAACCATGACTCATCATTAAACTTTCCGGACTAAATTTAGGTGCTTTCATTACAGTTAATTTTATTATGTCAAAATTAAATATATTAGTTATATTTTCCTAAAAATAACTATTATTTAGATGATTATTCTATATTTGAATTATATTAAGTATAATATTCTTTTTTAACTTGTTCTATATGTTAATTATAGAATAAAATTCTACACTATGATAGACGCTATCGATAAATCAATTTTAAGAATGCTACAACACAATAGCAAACTGACAATAAAAGAAATAGCTGGTAAGTTAAACCTAACACCAACGCCAATTTTTGAACGTATCAAACGGTTGGAAAATGAAAATTATATTACTTCATATAAAGCTGTTATTGATCGAAAAAAAGTTGGACTTTCGTTACTTGTATTTTGTAATATTTCATTAAATCAGCACGAGGCATCTTTTATTTCAAAATTTGAAAAGGACATACAGCAGTTTACAGAGGTTATAGAATGTTACCATATTGGTGGTATGTTTGATTATTTACTAAAAGTTGTAGTAAAAGATATGGATATATATCAAAATTTTATAGCGAAAAAGCTAGCATCCGTAGATAATATTAGACAAGTTCAAAGCGCTTTTGTAATGACAGAGGTAAAGTCAACTGCTAGTTTCCCTATTGATTAATATATCGTTTTATGCAGACATATTACCACTATCATAAACATATTTTTGTGCAAAATAATCTTTAGGATACCTTTTTTTCGCTTGAACCTTTACTTCAGTATCGTCAACTGTTTTCATATAATTTTTTGCACTTAACTGTTGTTGGTAAATATGCTGTTGCATGGTATAATTAGTAGGATATTTATGTGTAACTAACTCTTTAATTTCAGCATCGCTTACCATTTGAATCTGTTTATATGCTGATAATTGCTTTTTAACGACATATTGTTGCATCTCAGTATTTTCAGGATATAACTTAGCAGCGATAGCTTCTTGTACAGAGATAATATCTCGCTCAGAATTTGCATTTGGAGAAAATACATTTTTTAATGTTTGTAATAAATTTGCCATGGGTTAGGGGTTTAAGGATTACTTTTATTAAACGTTTTTAACAACTCATTAATGAGCTTATACTAAATAAGTGAATGACAATTTACAAAATATATAATTAACTTCTTGATTATCAGTATTTATTTAATAATTATTTCACCTACTAACAATGCGAAATAATTTAGTTAGAAAAAGTAATAAGTCTACCTTCAATTATTACATCAGAAAATTCAAAATTTTGTTTTATCCAATAAATTGTCCTTTCATGATACAGAAATACATGTGTTGGGTCATTCTTATAATACCAATTATGCAAGTCAATAATATCATCATATAGAACAGTCATACAATAAAGTTTTCCATGAGGTTGTAGCAACCTCTTTAATAAATTAAATTCTTTTTCTGGGTTGTAAAAATGTTCCATTACTTCACAGCAAACTATATAATCGTAAGTTGATTTTAAAAGTGAAGGAGAGTTATGAAAATAAGGATCATATTGAACTATTCGGAAATTATGATTATCTAGTACTTTAGAAATAACCGGACCTGTTCCGGCTCCAAAGTCAATCCCATTATGATGTTGTGTAAAGTCTCTTATAACCGAAGATGTTATTGGCGAAACAAATTGTTGGTAATTTTTATCTTCAACATCATTGTTATGTGTTTGGTAACGTACTATTTCTTCAGTTGGTTTAAGTCTTAATTTCTTGTCTAAAAAGAGACCAGAACAGATGTTACATTTGAAAAAATGTCTTTTATCAAATTGATATAAAGTATCAGTTTCGCTATTGCAAAGTGGACAGTTAGCGGTTGTTATATGTGGTACACTACACATGTTAACTTATTGACCATATTTTTTTAAAGCCTCTTCTCCTAAAATTATGAGTATAAACCCGCCAAAATATGCAAGTATATCTATCCATGAAAAAGAGGTTCCAATTAAAACTCGAGCAACTTTATTTTTTTCAAGATCTAGTAATGAAATTGCATCATAATACTGAGCTAATTCAACTAAACAAGCAAAAATAAAAGTAAAAAGGGCTAT
>CAZHYX010000229.1:0-5323 GCA_964536675.1 uncultured Flavobacteriaceae bacterium | reverse complement strand
AAATAAACTAACTCAAAAGATCCTTCTCTTGAAAGGGTTATTTCTTAGTTAATGGCATTGAGTAATATTTTATCTTTGAAAAGTAAGGTTTAACAAAATGTCACATTGAGCGCAGTCGAAATGCTTAGAAGCATCAACATTAAAGCCCTTCGACTTTAGTTTATACTGAGCGTAGCCGAAGTGCTCAGGGTGACATACTAATTACTTTATGCCTCAAGGAAATGACCTTTGAAAAGGAAGGTGGTCACACCTTAGCGTGAACAGAAGGGTTTAAAACAAACATCATTACGACCCAGAGAACTAAAGGGAAGTAATCTCATCAAGAGATTGCCATATTTCGACTGAGCTTAATGCAGGCTGAATGTTGATTTATAGAATGACAAAATGAAACTAAAATCAAAAACTCCTTCCCTTGAAAGGGAAGGTGGCTTTAATGAAATTAAAGACGGAAGGGTTAAATAAAAAACAATGACAAAACAGGTTATCATACTATCTTTTTTAATGACACTCCTTTTCTCCTGTAAAGAAAAAAAGAAAAGTGATCTTTCTAAAGATGCTAATGCTATTATTTCAAAAGAACTAAAAGACATCAACCTCTCTAGTGGAACAATCCAACGAATTGACAGTTTTCCTTCTAAATTTATTAAACCAAGAACTGTTGATGTTTGGCTACCAGATAATTATACCAAAGATAAAAAGCATGCTGTTTTGTATATGCATGACGGACAAATGCTATTTGATGCTACCAAAACATGGAATAAACAAGAATGGAAAGTTGATGAAATTGTTTCAACATTAGTAAAAGAAGAAAAAATTAAAGATTTGATTGTTGTAGCAATTTGGAATATTTCTGAAATACGTTTCACAGATTATTTCCCTAAAAAATCCTTAGAATTGTTAACTGAAAAGGTAAGAGATTCTTTATTTAACGAAGTGAAAAAACGAGGAGATACACTTTCTTTAAACGATTTTCAAGCAGATAATTATTTAAAATTTATCGTTAAAGAAGTAAAACCTTATATCGATTCCACATTTTCTACACATACAGATTATCAAAATACTATTATTTCAGGTTCTAGTATGGGCGGACTGATTTCTATGTATGCCGTTTGTGAATATCCTGAAGTTTTTGGAGGTGCTGCCTGTATATCAACTCATTGGCCTGGTATAAAGCCATCAAAAAACAACCCGATACCTGCATCTATTTTTGAGTATATGCAGAATAATTTACCATCGCCAAAAACACATACATTCTATTTTGATTATGGTACTGAAACCTTAGATCAATATTATCCACAATATCTCAAAGATGTAGATAAGATGTTTTTTGGTAAAGGATTTACTGAGAAAAACTATATGAACCTTGAATTTGAAGGGGCTGACCATTCTGAAGAATCATGGAATAGACGATTTGACATTCCACTTACATTTTTATTAAAGAAAGATTAGATGAAAATAAATAAACTATACATATTATTATTTCTAATCACTTCTATTTCGTTTGCTCAGAATAGTAAAAGAGTATTCGAAAATTTTAAAGAAAATGATACTTATTTTGACATTAGTACTAATGACGGAAAATATATTATAACACTTTATAATGATAAGATAGTTGAAACTACTTTTATTCCTAAAGGGGAAGTTTATAATACCAATTCGCATGCAGTTGTTCTAAAACCTAAAAAAACAAATGTTACAACTAACATTAAATTAAATAATATAGAAATTCGTACTAAAGGAATAAGAGTTTTTATTCAAAAATCACCTTTTCAAATAAGTTATTCATATAAAAACAAGTTACTGTTATCTGAAAAAAATGGTTATATAAAAACGGATAGTACTGAGGTGTTAGATTTTAATATCTCTACTGATGAAGTCCTTTATGGTGGCGGAGCAAGAGCGTTGGGTATGAACCGTCGAGGTAATCGATTACAATTATATAACAAGGCACATTACGGTTATGAGACACATTCAGAATTGATGAATTTTACCATGCCATTGGTATTATCTTCAAAAATTTATGCTGTACATTTTGACAATGCGCCTATCGGTTTTTTAGATTTAGACAGTCAAAAAAACAACACCTTAAGTTATGAAACTATTGGCGGTAGAAAAACCTATCAAGTTATTGCTAGTGATTCTTGGTTAGACCTACTAGATAATTATACCGATTTAACAGGAAAGCAACCTTTATTGCCACGTTGGGCATTGGGTAATTTTGCGAGTAGAATGGGTTATCATACTGAAAAAGAAACCCGCGAAACAGTACAAAAATTTAAAGAAGATAACATTCCGTTAGATGCTGTAATTATTGACCTTTTTTGGTTTGGAGCCGATATTAAAGGGCACATGGGAAATCTTGAGTTTTTAAAAGATTCGTTTCCTACGCCTAAAAAAATGATTGCTGATTTTAAGGAAAAAGGAATCAAAACCATATTGGTAACTGAACCTTTTATTTTAACAACATCAAAACGTTGGCAAGAAGTTGTTGAAAAAGATGTTTTGGCAAAAGATTCTCTTGGCAATCCTTATAAATACGATTTTTACTTTGGAAATACAGGAATTGTTGACATTTACAATCCGAAAGCCAAAGATTGGTTCTGGAATATCTACAAAAAATATACAGAAATGGGCATTGCCGGTTGGTGGGGCGATTTGGGTGAACCCGAAGTACATCCATCTGATTTAATTCATGCAACAGGAACTGCTGACGAGGTTCATAATATTTACGGACACGATTGGGCAAAAATGCTTTTTAAAGGTTTTCAAAAAGATTTCCCAAATCAGCGTCCGTTTATTTTAATGCGTGCAGGTTATTCCGGTTCTCAACGATTTGGTATGATTCCGTGGTCAGGAGATGTCAATAGAAGTTGGGGCGGATTGCAATCACAACCAGAAATTGCACTACAAATGGGAATGCAGGGCATGGCTTTTATGCATTCTGATCTAGGTGGTTTTGCCGGAAATAATCTCGATAATGAATTATACACACGCTGGTTACAATATGGTGTTTTTCAACCTATTTACCGACCACATGCACAAGAAGAAGTACCACCAGAACCTGTGTTTAGAGAACCCAAAACCAAGGCGCTTGCTAAACAATCTATAGAGTTGCGTTATAAATTATTGCCTTATAATTATACCTTGGCATTTCAGAATAATCAAACGGGTGCACCATTGATGCGACCACTATTTTTTGACGAACCAGATAATAATAAGCTACTAAATAATGCTACTTCTTACCTATGGGGAAATGATTTTTTAATCACTCCAATTGTAGCTTCAGGAGTCAAGGAAAAAGAAATTTATTTTCCTAAAAAAAGTGTTTGGTTTGACTTTTATACTGATGAAAAATTTAAAGGAGGAACAACCAAAATTATTCCGACAAATGAGGAATATATCCCTACTTATGTTAGAGCTGGTGCATTTATCGCTATGGCAAAACCAATGCAAACTACAGAAAACTATGATGCTAATAATTTTAAATTGCATTATTATCATGACGCTTCAATTCACACAAGTAATGGACAATTATATAATGATGACGGCAAAACTGTCAATGCTTTTGAAAAAGGAGAATATAAAATATTATCTTTTGAAAGTAAGCATAAAAAAAGACGCTTAAAATTTGAGTTTGAAGTGAGGAAAGGAACTAATTATACATTAAAAAATAAACAAGTTGACTTTGTAGTTCATAATATTCAGAAAAAACCAAGAAGAATAAAAGTAAATAACAAACGAAAAGATGTTAATTGGAATGAAACTACCAAAACGGTCACAATTCCCATTTTATGGAAAACAAACACACCTTTAAAATTGAATATAAAACTTTAATCAAATCTAAAAATGAAAAAAATTATAATAACCTTATTAGGACTAATAGTAGTTGTATCATGTAAAACAGAAAAAAAAGAAGTTGTAGAAAAAGTAGAGGAAAAGATAGCACCAATATCTGCTGAAATGATGGAAAGTGCAGTTATTTATGAAGCTAATATTCGCCAATATTCGCCTGAAGGAACCTTTGATGAATTCACAAAAGACATTCCGAAATTAAAAGAATTAGGAATAAAAATTATTTGGTTGATGCCAATTTTTCCTATTTCGGAAACCAAACGAAAAGCTACCGGTGGTGATTTTGCATCTAAAATTGAAGATCCGGAAGAGCGTAAAAAAGCATTGGGTAGTTATTATGCAGTTTCAGATTTCACAAAAACAAATCCGGAATTTGGAACTATTGAAGATTTTAGGGAATTACTAAAAACAGCTCATGACAATGGTATATATGTGATTTTAGATTGGGTGCCAAACCATACAGGTTGGGATCATACTTGGTTAAAATCTAATCCGGAATTTTATGTAAAAAATGCTAAAGGAGAAATTACAGACCCGTTAAATGAAGACGGAACATCTAAGGGTTGGGGAGATGTTGCACAATTAGATTATACAAATCTTGCATTGCAAGAAAGGATGATTGCAGATATGTTATACTGGGTTGAAAAAGAAAGTGTAGATGGTTTCCGTTGTGATCATATTGAACCAATACCTATCTCATTTTGGGAAAAAGCAATTCCACAATTGCGTGAAAAAAGAAGTCTTTTTATGTTGGCTGAAAATGATGAGCCAAGATTTATGAAAGACAGTTTATTTGATATGGAATACGGCTGGAAAACACACCATTTAATGAATGCGATAGCTAAAGGGGAGAAAAATGTTAAAGATTGGGATAAATTAATGGATAAATTGAATGAAACATATGCTTCAGATGATATTCTAATGAACTTTATAACCAATCATGATGAAAATTCTTGGGCTGGAACTGTAGAAGAACGATTAGGAGATGCCAAAGAAACTATGTTAGCATTAAGTTATATGATTCCTGGAATGCCTTTGATTTATTCAGGACAGGAATATGATATGAACCATAGATTAAAATTTTTCGAAAAAGATTCTATTCCTAAAACCAAAGGTAAAACGTGGGCCATCTTAGAAAAGCTAGGAGCGCTTAAAAATTCAAATTCAGCATTAAACGGTGGAAAAAATGCAGCATCTTATACTAGAATTAATACTAAAAATAATGAAATTGTACTGGCTTTTGAGAGAGTTAAAGATGGTGAAAAAATAATATTTATTGCAAATTTATCAAATGAATCTACATCATTTTCAATTTCTATAACTGATAATTTAAAAGATTATATGAGTAATTCAGAATTTTCATTAAAAGAGAATCAGCAAATAACTTTTAAACCTTGGGAATATAAAATTTTGGTAGATTAATAATGACTAAAATCAAAAAACCCAAACTTAAAGTTTAGGTTTTTTGTGG
>CAZHYX010000228.1:4102-5378 GCA_964536675.1 uncultured Flavobacteriaceae bacterium | reverse complement strand
CATAATTTTACACTTCAAATCTCACCTCTTCTTAGGATTCTGTAAATTAAATATTAGGTCGAACTCAGGTTATTAACTTAAAAATCACCTATAAAAAGTTAAGCAACAAGATAATTTATATAGATCAAAAATTTGGTTTGGGTTTATAAAGAATTTTTTTAATCTGTGAATTATCAACTTTTCAAAACTTAAATTCCTTTTTACGCCGAATTTTAAAAACCCAATAAACTTCGCTAGTAGACAGATATTAGTTTTTTTAATTATTTAAAAATCAGTAATTTAAATGTTAAGCTAATGTTAAGGAAAATTTCATTTTTTCTGTTTTTGTTAAAAACTTCTCTTGTATTGTGAATAATTATGGGTTTTATTTTTCATTAAAAAAATCAATCTTTGTGAATATCAATTCTACCTCAAAAACTTGAGAAGGAATTACCCAATTTCTTATAAAACTTTTAAATCTCTAAAAAAATGGCATCGCTTGTATCTATTTTATCGTTTGAAAACTCAATTTCAGCAATATCTTATACAAACATTCTCAATTTTTTTACCCTTTAATAAAAACAAAGATGGAAATTACTGAAATAATAAAAAGAGATTATGAGACTGACGTTTTTGTTTTAGGCAAAATTACCAGTGCTATAGAAAAGGCAATGAGGTCTGTTGAACATGGAACAAAACAAGATGCTATTGCCATTTCTAAAATTGTAATAGGTGCATTGCTAGAAAGAAAATTAAAAGAAGCAAATTATATACCCACTGTAGAAGAAGTACAAGATATAGTTGAGTTTAAATTAATGGATAGCAAGTTTCATGATGTTGCTAAAGCTTATATTTTATACAGAGATGAACAAACCAGAAATAGAAAGACCAATATTTTTGAAAAACGCATCAATTTAAAACCTTACGAATATCCAGAGCTCAATGAATATGTAGATGCGATTAGACATTCATATTGGATTCATACCGAATTTAATTTCACTAGTGATATTCAAGATTTTAAAACACAATTGACCAAAGTAGAGCAGAATGCTATTAAAAACACAATGCTCGCTATTTCTCAAATAGAAGTTGCTGTTAAAACTTTTTGGGGAAACATTTATGATAAAATGCCCAAACCCGAAATCGGTTCTGTGGGCGCCACATTTGCTGAAAGTGAAGTGCGCCATCACGATGCTTATTCACATTTATTAGAGATTCTTGGGCTTAACGCAGAATTTAAGAACCTAAAGAAAAAACCTGTAATTATGAGACGGGTTCATTATTTAGAAACTGCTGT
>CAZHYX010000228.1:0-4092 GCA_964536675.1 uncultured Flavobacteriaceae bacterium | reverse complement strand
AAAAAGTGATGATATAAAAGAATATTCAGAATCTATTTTATTGTTTTCCCTTTTTATAGAACATGTTTCTCTCTTTTCACAGTTTTTGATAATTATGGCATTTAACAAACATAAAAATATGCTGAAAGGAATTTCTAATGTAGTTGAAGCTACTTCAAAAGAAGAACAAATACATGGAGATTTTGGAATTGATATTATTAAAATCATTAAAAATGAAAACCCAACTTGGTTTGATGATGATTATAACGTATTAATTCAAGAATTGTGTAAGGAATCTTATGAATCTGAAAGTAAAATTGTGGATTGGATTTTTGAAAAAGGAGAATTAGACTTTCTTCCAAAAAATGTAATCAATGAATTTATTAAAAACCGATTTAATAATTCTTTAGAAAGTATTGGAATTGAAAAAATATTTGATATCGATGAAAACCTATTAGCACAGACTGAATGGTTTGATGATGAAATTATCGGAACAAAACATGGAGACTTTTTTGTAAAACGCTCTATCAATTATAGTAAAAGAACCAAAAGTATAACCAGTGATGACCTATTTTAAAAAATGAACGACCAAACAAAAACCCAAAACCTAACCGATGCAGAAATATTAATTCAAGCAAGAGAAACTGCGAGAAAAGAAATGCTAAAACAACCTGAAATAAACTGGTTGACCGAAAATAGTCGCAAATTTCTCGAATCAGGATACCTTACTGATGGTATAACACCAGAAGAACGAATTAGAGAAATTGCCAATCGAGCAGAAGAAATATTAAAAATTAAAGGTTTTGCGGATAAGTTTTATGGATATATGGCTGAAGGCTATTATTCATTAGCGTCTCCAGTTTGGTCTAACTTTGGTAAAAAACGTGGGTTACCTATTAGTTGTTTCGGGTCGCATATAGCTGATGATATGGGAGATATTTTATATACGCAGTCAGAAGTGGGTATGATGTCGAAATTAGGAGGGGGTACCTCCGGTTATTTCGGTAAACTTCGCCATAGAGGAGCAGATGTAAAGAATAATGGTACCTCTTCTGGTGCCGTACATATTATGCAGCTTTTCGAGAAAATGGTTGACGTAGTAAGTCAAGGGTCGGTTAGAAGAGGTCGTTTTTCGCCATATTTACCAATTGATCATCAAGATATCAATGAATTTTTAGAAATTGGTACAGAAGGAAACCCTATTCAAGAGTTAACTCATGGAGTTACTGTTGGCGATCAATGGATGCAAGAAATGATTGATGGTGATACTGATAAAAGAGCAATCTGGGCTAAAATTTTGCAGCGTAGAGGAGAAATAGGTTATCCTTATATCTTTTTTAATGACCATGCAAATAACGGCACAGTAGATGCATATAAGGATAAAAACTTAGAAATATATGCTAGTAACCTCTGTACGGAAATTATGTTACCATCTAATGAAAAATGGTCTTTTGTTTGTTGTTTATCCTCTATAAATTTATTGCATTATGATAAATGGAAAGATACTGATGCAGTAGAAACACTCACCTATTTTTTAGATGCTGTGATGGATGAGTTTATTACTAAATTAGAAGTGTATAAAGATTCTTATAATCGTGATGACCAATTAACATTCACTTTTATGGAAAAAGCTTATAATTTTGCAAAAGAAAACAGGTCATTAGGTTTAGGCGCCTTAGGATGGCATTCTTTATTACAATCTAAAATGCTTGGTTTTGATAGCCAAGAAGCTTATAATTTGAACAACGAAATTTTTAAAACAATTAAAGAAAGATCATATAAAGCTTCAGAAGAATTGGCAAAACTATTAGGTGAGCCAGAAGTTTTAAAAGGATATGGTAGACGAAATGCAACCTTAAATGCTATTGCTCCAACAACTTCTTCAGCTTTTATTTTAGGACAAGTATCGCAGGGTATTGAGCCAATTTGGTCAAACAGCTATGTAAAAGATATTGCCAAGATTAAAACAACCATAAAGAATCCGTTTTTAGTAGCACTTTTAGAAGAAAAAGGAAAAAACACGAACGAAGTATGGAGGAGTATTCGTGATTATGATGGTTCTGTACAACATTTAGATTTCCTTTCTGAACACGAAAAAGATGTATTTAAAACCTATCCCGAAATAGATCAATTGAGCATTATTTATCAAGCTTCAACGCGCCAAAACTATATTGATCAAGGACAATCAGTTAATATAATGGTACATCCTGATATGCCTATTAAAGATGTAAATAATATCTATGTGACAGCTTGGAAATTGGGGCTAAAATCATTGTACTATCAACACAGTATGAATGCTGCACAAAAGTTCAAACAAAAGAAAGAATGTTTGAGCTGTGAAGGATAGTTTATAAATTAGTTAATAGAAATAAAAAAGGCTTTTTGTATTTAACAAAAAGCCTTTTTTATGTGATTGATTGAATTATTCGGAATCAAGAAGCGTTTTTGAACGTTCATGTTCACCATAATATAAATTTAAAATATTCATATTTGCTTTGATTAAATCTTTAGTTTCTAATAATAAACTAAAGTACAAAGTGGTGTTTTTAGGACTTGTAGTTTCTTTTAGTCGCGTACGCTCTACTTGTTTTTGAATAGCATCTTCTACTTCTTGAAGTAATGCTTGTTTCGCTTCAGTAATATGAGGTACTATTTTATTAAAACCACGAGAATCAAAAATCTCTCTAATTTCCTCAAAAAGAGCTATTAATTTATCATTAATTTGAACCAACTCTTCAATTTGTTTTTTCTTTAGTGATTTATGATTGTTGTACACGTGTTTATGACTTACTTTAGCAATAAAACTAGATGATTGCGCTACATCTTGTATACTTCCTATAACATCAATATAAAATTTACTGGCACCTAAGTAAGAGTCGTCTAAATCTTTAATAAAATAGAAAATATTATTTTGTAGATCTTCTATTTCTGTTTCTAATTTTACAACTGTTTCTTTTGCTTTTTTAAGACTTGATAAATCTTCATTAATTAAACCATTGATGGTGCTTTTATTTATTTTACCAACCCTTTTTAATACTTTAGAAATAGTATCTGCACTTTCTTCAATAACCCCTTGTATAGAATTACTCTCTGCTCTACTTAAACTATCTTCTACCTTAGTTTCTTTATTTTTTTTATGATGACTCATATAATTTCTAATCAGAACAGCGACTACAAGTAATAACAATATTGCAATCATCGTTGCGCCACCTAAATGAATTAAATAAGCCACTGTACCAGCTGCAATAAATGCAGTGATAGCAGTACCAAACCACCCGCCAATAACATTTAAAACGCCAGCTACTCTATACACCGCACTTTCAGTTCCCCAGGCTCTATCTGCTAAGGAAGTACCCATAGCTACCATAAAAGTTACATAAGTGGTTGATAATGGTAATTTATACGATGTGGCAATAGATATTAGAACACCTGCCACCATTAAATTCACAGCAGCACGTACCATATCAAAAGCTGGTAACTCATGTGTTTTACCTTTTACCAATGATATCACAGGTTTTTCAAACTGTTTTTCAATTCTGTTATTTACAGATTGCGGTAGTACAGTATTTGTATATTTTGAAATTAATATAGAACCTCTTACCAATGCTCTTGATAAAAAATTAGGCTCAAAACGCTCTTTTATTTCCCCTTGGCTAGATAAATCAAGTGAAGTTTTTAAAACATTTTTAGATTTACTTGAAAACCATAAAGTCAGTACCATAATCAATCCTGCTGCTAATAAAAGTAATGTTGGTGTAGGTACTTTTTTACCTAAAACACCCATAGTAAATTCAGTTGCAGGAACACCAGAGCCTACCCATGCTTCATATGATTGCCATGCAGCAATAGGCACGCCAATAAAGTTTACCAAATCATTACCAGCAAATGCTAATGCTAATGCAAATGTACATACTATATATACTGAAATAAAATGTATTTGTGTACAAAAAGGTTTTAGTGGTTGATTTGGAACCGCATCCTATAAGGGTATCAATAAACATGAGAGATTAGTGTGATTTAGGCCTAAGTGATTTCATGTTGCATAGTATGGGGATGTAATAATATTTATGGACAATAGGTCGCGAATCGCGCAGAAATCATTACTCTTTCCAA